>NZ_JAVYJF010000040.1:0-20010 GCF_032621715.1 Pseudomonas sp. zfem004
CGGGGCAAGCCCGCTCCCACGTGGGAGCGGGCTTGCCCCGCGATGAGGGCGTCAGCTTAGTCGCGGTACTCGCACAGGTAGGCGGTATCGACCTTCACCTGCAGTTGGAACTTGCTGTCGGCGGCAACATTGAACTTGTCGCCAGCGTTGAAGGTTTCCCAGTTTTCGCTGCCTGGCAGCTTGACGATCAGCGCACCGGAAACCACGTGCATGATTTCGCGCTTGGCGGTGCCGAATTCGTACTCGCCCGGGGCCATCACGCCAACGGTAGCCGGACCTTCGCTGCCTTCGAAGGCGATCGACTTGACGGTGCCATCGAAGTACTCATTGACCTTGAACATGGGCGACTCCTGAAAAAGGGGATGAAAAAAGGGCTGGCCAGTATGCCCAAGGCCCGCCCTTGCGTCATCTGTTTCAGGCGCCGCCCACCGGCAGGCTCAACGGCAGCAGCCGGGCGGTGTTGCGCGCGTCTTCCAGCGCGCGATGCTGCTGGCCGCTGAACTGCAGCCCGGCCAGTTGCAAGGCGCTGTTGAGACCCGCCGGCCGCTGCAGGTGGCGGGCCTTGGCAAAGCGCTGCTTGAGGTTGATGTGCGGCAGCTGTTCGAGCAGGCTGCGCTGGTGATGCAGTTGCCACTCCTGCAGCAGCTGTTTTCGGTCGTAGTCGCCCCAACTGACCCAGGCCTGCAACTGCGCCTGGTAATCACCCAGCCAACGCTCGAACGCGCCCCACACCGTGCCGAAGGGCTCGGCGGCATCGACATCGGCCTGGCTTATGTGCGTCAGCTCGCGGCAGAACGGCGTCAGTTGCGGCCGCCGCCGGGGCCGTACAAAACGCTGGAAGTGGTCCACCTCGCGCCCCTCACGGGTGACCAGGCTCGCGCCGATTTCTATGATTTCCATCTCCGTGACCGGCCAGCCGCCGTTGTCGGTGGTGGCTTCCAGGTCGATCACCAACCAGTGGCCCATGCCAGGCTCCCTATCAATACGCGGTAGCCCGCCTTCTCACAGGCGGGCCCGTAAAGGGTAGCCAATGTCGGGGCGCGCGACATCCACTGGCACTTTGGCATATCCGGCGGTTGTGCACGCCTGGGAAAACGCCTAGCTTAGGTGCATCCAGGCCACTACCCGTGACGAGTGTCTCGACTTGATCCCTCTGCCCAGCCTCAAGCTCTGTTGCTCTGTGCTGTTGTTCGCCGCATTGTCGCTGACGGCGGCAGCCTGGGCGGGTGAGGCGGTCGAGGTGAAGATCGGTGCGGCGCATTTCCCGCCTTACACCGTGCGCCCCGAGCAGGGCGCCGATACCGGCCTGTTGCCGCAACTGGTGGAGGCGTTGAACGAGCTGCAGGCCGACTACCGCTTCGTGCTCGTGCCCACCTCGATCCCCCGGCGCTTTGGCGATTTCCAGCAAGGCCGCACCGACATGGCGATTTTCGAAAACCCGCAGTGGGGCTGGCAGGGCATCGCGCACACCACCGTGGACATGGGGCTGGAAGATGCCGAGATCTTCGTCACGCGCCAACAGCCGGGGCGTGACCAGCACTATTTCGATGACCTGCACGGCAAGCGCCTGGCCTTGTTCAACGGCTACCACTATGCCTTCGCCGACTTCGAGCCCGACCCGGTCCTGCTCAGGCAGCGCTATCAGGCGACCCTGACCTACTCCCACGACAGCAACCTGTCCATGGTCGAGCGCGGGCGGGCCGACATCGCCCTGGTCACGCGCTCCTACCTGAGTGACTTCCTCAAGCGCAACCCATCCAGCATCAGCCAACTGATGGCCTCGCAGCGGGTCGACCAGATCTACCACCACTACGCACTGTTGCGCCCGGATGCGCCGATCAGCCCCGAAGGCTTCACCGCGTTGTTGCGCCGGCTGCGCGAAAACGGTGAGCTGGTGCGCATCTTCCAGCCCTACAAGATCACGGTCGAAGCGCCTCACGACTAAATTGGCAGGGCATGAAGACGTTTTCAGGAGTGAGCCTTTCTTTCATTTCCTGTGAGCCCTGACATGCCGTTAGATGCCGCTACGCCCCTTTGCGCGCCACGCTGGCGCAGCCTGCAGGCCGACGAAGGCGATTGCCGCCTGAGCCTGACCCTGGAAGGGCGCCCCCTCATCAGCCTGCGCCTGGTGCCGGGCGAAACCCTTGAAGCCCACCTGCAACAGATTTGCCCCGAGCGCCCCGAGCAGGCCCTGTGGGCCGCCTGCTACTGGCTGCTGTCACGCGACCCGGCCTGTCAGCGCCTGGCCTGGCACCTGCCGCAACCGATACCGCAGGCCGTCGCCAGCGGCTTGCTGCTGCCCGACGAGGCGCCGGGTCGTTACCTGTGCGAGCGCACGCTGTTCTGGCAACTGCCCCAGCCGTGGCTCGGCGAGTCGCTGGCCGGGGTGTATCCGCAGCAGATGCAGTTGAGCAACGGCAAGCGTCACCCGCGCCGTGCGCCAAAACCACGCGGTGAGGTGTACCGGCGCTTCGATGCGCGTCTGGGTGCCTGGGTTTCGCTGCGCACCCTGGAAATCGGCCAGGACCTGGAGCGTTTCAACCGCTGGCAGAACAATCCGCGCGTGGAGCAGTTCTGGCAGGAGGGCGGCTCGCTCGAACAGCACCGCGAGTACCTGACCAAGCTTGAGCAGGACCCGCACACCCTGACCTTGATCGGTTGCTTCGACGACGAGCCGTTCGCCTATTTCGAGGCGTACTGGGCCAAGGAAGATCGCATCGCGCCGTTCTACCCGGCTGACGATTACGACCGTGGCATCCACATGCTGGTGGGCGAAGAGACGCATCGCGGCCCGCACAAAGTGGCCAGCTGGTTGTCGGCGCTGGTGCACTACCTGTTCCTCGACGATCCGCGCACCCAGCGAGTGGTGGCCGAGCCGCGTGCCGACAACGGCAAGATGATCGGCTACATGCACGATCAGTGCTTCCACTGCGAGAAAGAGTTCGATTTCCCGCACAAGCGGGCGGCGTTGATGATCCTGGGGCGGGAGCGGTTCTTCGATCGGTGCAAGCTTTCGTGAAAGCAATCGCGGGTCAAGCCCGCTCCCACGCTGCTGGTGGTGCATGCGTGGGAGCGGGCTTGACCCGCGATGACGGCATCAGACCTGGCGACTGCTCTTGCGGCAATGGATCAGGGCATCGCGGATCATGAAGTTGACCAGCGTCGGCGACACCCCCAGTTCCTTGGCGATGTCCTTCTGCGGCACGCCATGCAAGCGGTACATCTCGAAGGCGTAACGGGTGCGCTGGGGCAGCTCGTTGAGCGCTTCGGCAATGTGTTCGAGGGTGGCCAGGTTGATGTGCGTGGCTTCGGGCGAGGCGTTCTGGATGACCACGTTCAGCCCTTCCTCCTCGCTGCCGGAGTACTTCAGCTCCATCGCCTGCTTGCGGTAGTGGTCGATGGCCAGGTTGCGCACGATCTGGAACAGGTAGCTGAGCTGGGCCTTGAACGAAGAGGTGATCTGCGGCGCGGCGCTGAGTCGGAAGAACGCGTCCTGCACCACATCCTCGGCGCGCGAACGGCAGCCAGTGATGCGCGCGGCGATCTTGACCAGGATGCTGCGGTTGTCGACGAACGCCTGGAGCAGCGGTGAATCGCACTTACTTGTGGACAGTTGTTCCGCCATGGAATTTTCACCTTGTCTCAGAGGGGAAAGGGAGCACATCCCATGGGGAGGCTTCCTACGACGTGCGACAAACTATTCATAATGATAATGATTGTCAAATACGAAAGTTAATGATTTAGCATTCCATATGGTTCTAAGCCGAACACTGTGAACTGCTTCAAACCGTCGCAGGCCCCAGCGCCTCTACCCGCTGCCCGGCGGGGCTAATTTCTTCCCCTGTCCATCCGTTCCCCTGTGTACATCCGGCTGCCCAGCGCTGCCCGCCAGCTTGGCGCGGTACAGCCCCGGCACGACTCAACCAGACACTGGCAGGAACATTCCATGACGGACGCCTTCGAACTCCCGCACTCGCTGGTCCAGGCCCTGGCGCAACGCGCCGAGCAGACCCCGGAGCGCATCGCCTTGCGCTTTCTGGCCGATGCGCCAGGCGAGCAGGCCGTGCTCAGCTACCGGGACCTCGACCAGCGCGCGCGCATCATTGCCGCCGCGTTGCAGGCCCGTGCCGGTTTCGGTGAGCGTGCCGTGCTGCTGTTCCCCAGCGGCCCGGACTACGTCGCGGCGTTCTTCGGCTGCCTGTATGCCGGGGTGATCGCGGTGCCGGCCTACCCGCCGGAATCCGCCCGCCAGCACCACCAGGAACGGCTGCTGTCGATCATCGACGACGCGCAGCCGCGCCTGTTGCTGACGGTAGGGGCGCTGTGTGAAAGCTTGCAGGGCCTGGAAGCGCTGGTCGGGGAAAATGCCCCGGTGCTGCTGGCCGTGGACAGCCTTGACCCACAGCTGGCCGAACAATGGCGTGAACCTGCGCTGGCCAATGACGACATTGCGTTCCTGCAGTACACCTCCGGATCCACCGCGCTGCCCAAAGGCGTGCAAGTCAGCCATGGCAACCTGGTGGCCAATGAACAACTGATCCGCCAGGGCTTCGGCATCGACCTGAACCCCGACGACGTGATCGTCAGCTGGCTGCCGCTGTACCACGACATGGGCCTGATCGGTGGCCTGCTGCAACCGATCTTCAGCGGCGTGCCCTGCGTGCTGATGTCGCCCGGCTACTTCCTCGCCCGGCCACAACGTTGGCTGCAGGCCATCAGCGAGTACGGCGGCACCATCAGCGGCGGCCCGGACTTCGCCTACCGCCTGTGCAGCGAACGGGTCAGCGAAGCCGCCCTGGCCGGGCTCGACCTCAGCCGCTGGCGCGTGGCCTATTCCGGCTCGGAGCCGATCCGCCAGGACAGCCTCGACACCTTCGCCGAAAAATTCGCCCGCTGCGGCTTCCAGGCCAGCAGCTTCTTCGCCAGCTACGGCCTGGCCGAGGCCACCCTGTTCGTCAGCGGCAGCCGCCGTGGCCAGGGCATCGGCGCATTGGAGCTGGACGCCGAGGCGTTCGCCGCCAACCGCGCCGAGCCGGGCCAGGGCAGTGTGCTGATGAGCTGCGGTTACCCGCAGCCAGGCCACGCCGTGCGCATCGTCGAACCGCAGCAGCTGCAGGTGCTGGGCGACAACCTGGTGGGCGAGATCTGGGCCGGCGGCCCGAGCATCGCCCATGGTTACTGGCGCAACCCCGAAGCCAGCGCACGCACCTTCGTCGAAATGGATGGCCAGACCTGGCTGCGTACCGGCGACCTGGGTTTCATGCGTGACGGCGAAGTGTTCGTCACCGGGCGCCTGAAAGACATGCTCATCGTCCGTGGCCAGAACCTCTACCCGCAGGATCTGGAAAAGACCCTGGAGCGTGAAGTGGACGTGCTGCGCAAAGGCCGGGTGGCGGTGTTCGCCGTCGACGACCAGGGCGAGGAGGGCATCGGCGTGGCGGTGGAGATCAGCCGCAACGTGCAGAAGGCGCACACGCCCGAGGCGTTGATCAACACCCTGCGCCGGGTGATCGCCGACGCCTGTCGCCAGGCCCCGGCGGCGGTGCTGCTGCTCAACCCCGGCGCGCTGCCCAAGACCTCCAGCGGCAAGCTGCAGCGCTCGGCCTGCCGCCTGCGCATGAACGACGGCAGCCTGGATTGCTACGCACGCTTCCCGTCCGCCGCAGCGCAGCACAGCACGGACGTTGCCGGCAGCGACCTGCAAGCACGCATCGCGGGTATCTGGCGTGAACTGCTCAAGGTCGAAGCCGTGGCGGCGGATGATCACTTCCTGCTGCTGGGCGGCAACTCGATCGCTGCCACCCAGGTTACCGCGCGCCTTGGCGACGAGCTGGGCATCCAGCTGAGCTTGCGTACCCTGTTCGAAGCACCGACCCTGGCTGAATACAGTGCCGCGGTGGCGGCCATCCTCGCCGAAGGTGGCAAGGCTGCCGGCGCTATCGCAACCCAAGGCCGCGACCGGGCCTTGCCCCAGTCGCTGGCGCAGAACCGTCTGTGGCTGCTGTGGCAGCTGGAGCCTGCGTCCGCCGCCTACAACATCCCCGCCGGCCTGCACCTGCGCGGCGAGCTGGACCAGGCCGCGCTGCAGGCCAGCTTCCAAGCCCTGGTGGCGCGCCACGAATCCCTGCGCACGGTGTTCGACGAGGTCGACGGCCAAGCCGTGCAGCGCATCCTGCCGAGCCTTGCTTTCAGCCTTCAGCACTGCGACCTCGAAGGGCTGGAGCCCGCCGAGGTGGCCGCGCGCCGCGAGGACGAAGCGCAGCGACCGTTCGACCTGCGCCAAGGCCCGCTGCTGCGGGTGACCCTGGCCCGCCTGGATGACGAAGAGCACCAGCTGTGGGTGACCCTGCACCACATCGTCGCCGACGGTTGGTCGCTGAACATCCTGCTCGACGAGTTCGCCCGCCTGTACGCGGCGCAAGGGCAGGTGCAGTTGCCTGAGTTGCCACTGGGCTATGCCGACTACGGCACCTGGCAGCGCCAGTGGCTGGCCGACGGCGAAAGCGCCCGCCAGCTCGACTACTGGACGCAGCAGCTGGGCGATGAACTGCCGGTGCTCGACCTGTGCACCGACCAGCCTCGCGCCAGCCAGCAGCACACCCGCGCCGCGCGCCACAGCGTCAAGGTGCCGAACGCACTGGGTGCGGCGCTCAAGGACCTGGCCCGCGACCAGCAGGCCAGCCTGTTCATGGTGCTGCTGGCCGGCTGGCAGGCGCTGCTGCACCGCTATACCGGCCAAGGCGAGATCCGCGTTGGTGTGCCCAATGCCAACCGCCCGCGCCTGGAAACCCAGGGCATGGTCGGCTTCTTCATCAACACCCAGGTGCTGCGCGCCAAGCTCGATGGCCGCCTGCCGTTCGCGCAACTGCTGAGCCAGGTGCGCCAGGCCACCCTTGAAGCCCAGGCCCACCAGGACTTGCCGTTCGAGCAACTGGTCGAGGCGCTGCCGCAGGCCCGCGAGCAGGGCCTGTTCCAGGTCATGTTCAACCACCAGCAGCGCGACCTTTCGGCGTTGCGCCGTTTGCCCGGCCTGCTGGCCGAAGAGCTGCCATGGCACAGCCGCGAGGCCAAGTTCGACCTGCAACTGCACAGCGAGGAAGACCACCAGGGCCGCCTGACCCTGGCCTTCGACTACGCCGCCGGGTTGTTCGAGGCGGCCACCGTCAAGCGCCTGGCCAACCATCTGCTGGCGTTCTTCGAACAAGTCTGCGCCCAGCCGCAGCTGGCGCTGGCTGAGGTGCAACTGCTCGATGAACCGAGCCGCGCGCAACTGCTGCACTGGGGCCAGGCCCCGGCCGCGCAGCCGCAACAGCTGCTGGTCGAGCAGCTCAACGAACAGGTCCGCCTGACCCCCGAGCACACCGCGCTGGTGTGGGACGGCGGCCAGCTGGCTTACGCCGAGCTGCACCAGCAGGCCAACCGCCTGGCCCACTACCTGCGTGACAAAGGCGTCGGCCCGGACACCTGCGTAGCCATCGCCCTTGAGCGTTCGCCGCAGCTGCTGGTGGGCCTGCTGGCCATCCTCAAGGCCGGCGGCGCCTACGTGCCGCTGGACGTGGACTACCCGGCCGAACGCCTGGCCTACATGCTCAAGGACTGCAACGCCGGCCTGCTGCTCAGCCACAGCAGCCTGCTCGAAACCTTGCCGCAGGTGGACGGCGTCAGCGCCATCGCCCTCGACCAGTTGCACCTGGACAGCTGGCCAAGCCAGGCCCCGGGCCTGCACCTGCACGGTGACAACCTCGCCTACGTGATCTACACCTCCGGCTCCACCGGCCAGCCCAAGGGCGTGGGCAACACCCACGCGGCCCTGGCCGAGCGCCTGCAGTGGATGCAGCAGGCCTACGCGCTGGACGACAGCGACGTGCTGATGCAGAAGGCGCCGATCAGTTTCGACGTGTCGGTGTGGGAGTGCTTCTGGCCGTTGATCACCGGCTGCAAGCTGGTGCTGGCCGGCCCTGGCGAGCACCGCGACCCACAGCGCATTGCCCAGCTGATCCAGCAGCACGGCGTGACCACGCTGCACTTCGTGCCGCCGCTGCTGCAGGTGTTCGTGCAAGAGCCGTTGGCGGCTGCCTGCACCAGCCTGCGCCGGCTGTTCTCCGGGGGCGAGGCGCTGAGCGCGGCCCTGCGCGACCGCGTGCTGCAACTGCTGCCCCAGGTGCAGTTGCACAACCGCTACGGCCCGACCGAAACCGCGATCAACGTCACCCACTGGCACTGCCAGGCCAGCGACGGCGAGCGCTCGCCGATCGGCCGCCCGCTGGGCAACGTGCTGTGCCGGGTGCTGGACGATGAATTCGAATTGACCCCGCCAGGCGTACCGGGCGAGTTGTGCCTGGGTGGCGCCGGCCTGGCCCGTGGCTACCTCGGCCGCCCTGGCCTGACCGCCGAGCGCTTCGTGCCGCAGCCGGACGGTGATGGCGCACGCCTGTACCGCAGTGGCGACCGTGCCCGCTGGCACGTGCGCAGTGAATCCCTGGAGTACCTCGGGCGCCTCGACCAGCAGGTGAAGGTGCGCGGTTTCCGTGTGGAGCCGGAGGAAGTGCAGGCCGTGCTGCTGGCGCAACCGGGTGTGGAGCAGGCACTGGTGCTGATCCACAAGGACGCCGTCGGCGCCCAGCTGGTCGGCTACTACAGCGGCATCGAACAGACCGACGCCGTGATCGCTGCCCTGGCCGAGCGCCTGCCGGCCTACATGGTGCCGGCGCAACTCATCCACCTGGCGCAGATGCCTCTCGGCCCAAGCGGCAAGGTGGATCGCAAGGCACTGCCGGCTCCGGTGTGGCAGCAGCGTGAACACGTCGAGCCGCAAACCGAACTGCAACAGCAGGTGGCGGCGATCTGGCGTGAGGTGCTGAACCTGCCCCAGGTCGGCCTGCACGACGACTTCTTCGCCCTCGGCGGCCACTCGCTGCTGGCCACCCAGATCGTCTCGCGCAGCCGCCAGGCACTGGATGTCGAACTGCCGCTCAAGGCCTTGTTCGAGGCCAGCGAGCTGGGCGCGTTCTGCGCCGAGATCGCCCGCCTGCGTGAAAGCGGCGAGCGCAACCTGCAAGGCGCCATCGCCCGGGTCGATCGCCGTCAGGCGGTGCCGCTGTCGTACTCGCAGCAGCGCATGTGGTTCCTCTGGCAGATGGAGCCGGACAGCCCGGCCTACAACGTAGGCGGCATGGCCCGCTTCCAGGGCGTGCTGCATGTGGACGCCTTCGAGCGTGCCCTGCAGGCGCTGATCGTGCGCCACGAAACCCTGCGCACCACCTTCCCCAGCATTGACGGCAAGGCCTACCAGTGCGTGGACGACGACAGCCACCTGCAACCGCAGTGGCATGACTTCAGTGCCTTGCCCGACGCTGCCCGCCAACAACGCCTGCAGCAACTGGCCGACGACCAGGCGCACCAGCCGTTCGACCTGGCGCGCGGCCCGCTGCTGCGCGCCTGCCTGGTCAAGGCCGGCGAGCGCGAGCATTACTTCGTGCTGACCCTGCACCACATCGTCACCGAAGGCTGGGCCATGGACATCTTCGCCCGCGAACTGGGCGAGCTGTACGAAGCCTTCGTCGACGAGCGCGAATCACCGCTGGCGCCGCTGCCGGTGCAGTACCTCGACTACAGCGTCTGGCAGCGCCAGTGGCTGGAAAGCGGCGAGGGCGCGCGCCAGTTGGCTTACTGGAAAGACCGCCTGGGCGACGAGCACCCGGTGCTGGCCTTGCCGGCCGACCGCCCGCGCCCGGCGGTGCAGAGCCACCGCGGCGAGCTGTACCGTTTCGACCTGGACCCTGCGCTGGTCAAGCGCGTGCATGCCTTCAATGGCCAGCGCGGCCTGACCCTGTTCATGACCATGACCGCCACCCTGGCCGCCCTGCTGCACCGCTACAGCGGCCAGCGCGACCTGCGCATCGGCGCGCCGGTGGCCAACCGCATCCGCCCGGAAAGCGAAGGGCTGATCGGCGCCTTCCTCAACACCCAGGTGCTGCGCTGCGAGATGGACGGGCAGATGAGCGCCAGCGCGCTGCTCGACCAGGTGCGTAGCGCCATCATCGACGGCCAGTCGCACCAGGACCTGCCGTTTGATCAACTGGTCGAAGCGTTGCAGCCGCCGCGTTCGAGCGCCTACAACCCGCTGTTCCAGGTGATGTGCAACGTGCAGCGCTGGGCCTTCCAGCAAAGCCGTGAGCTGGTGGGCATGCAGGTGGACTACCTGGTCAACGACGCCAGTGCCACCAAGTTCGACCTGTACCTGGAGGTCACCGACCTCGATGGCCGCCTGGGCTGCTGCTTCACCTACAGCCGCGACCTGTTCGACGAACCGCGCATCGCACGCATGGCCGAGCACTGGCAGCAGTTGCTGGTAGCGCTGTTGGACAACCCGGCGCAGCGCCTGTGCGAGTTGCCGATGCTGGCCGAGGCCGAGCAACAAGTACTGGTGGGCCAGTTGCAGGGGCAGCAGGACTTCGAGCTGAACCAGACGCTCCACGGCCTGTTCGCCGCCCAGGCTGAACGCACGCCCGACGCGCTGGCGCTGACCTTCGCAGGCCAACACCTGAGCTACGCCGAACTCGACCAGCAGGCCAACCGCCTGGCCCGCGCCTTGCGCGAGCGCGGTGTCGGCCCGCAGGTGCGGGTGGGCCTGGCGCTGGAGCGCTCGCTGGAGATGGTGGTCGGTCTGCTGGCCATCCTCAAGGCCGGTGGCGCCTATGTGCCGCTGGACCCGGAATACCCGCTCGACCGCCTGCGCTACATGATCGAAGACAGCCGCCTGGGTCTGCTGATCGGCCAGCGCGCCTTGCTCGAAACCCTGGGCGAGTTGCCCGCAGGGGTGGCCAGCTGGAACCTGGAGGACGATGCCGCGCGCTTGTCCGCCTACAGCGACGCGCCGCTGGACAACCTCAACCTGCCGCAGCACCAGGCCTACCTGATCTACACCTCCGGCTCCACCGGCAAGCCCAAGGGCGTGGTGGTCAGCCATGGCGAGATCGCCATGCACTGCCAGGCGGTGATCGCCGAGTTCGGCATGCGCAGCGACGACTGCGAGCTGCACTTCTATTCGATCAACTTCGACGCCGCCAGCGAACGCCTGCTGACGCCGCTGCTGTGCGGTGCCCGCGTGGTGCTGCGCGCCCAGGGCCAATGGGGCGCCGAAGAGATTTGCCAGCTGGTGCGCGAGCAACAGGTGAGCATCCTTGGCTTCACCCCGAGCTACGGCAGCCAGCTGGCCCAGTACCTGGCCGGGCAGGGCGAGCAGTTGCCGGTACGCCTGGTGATCACCGGCGGCGAGGCACTGACGGGCGAGCACCTGCAACGCATTCGCCAGGCGTTTACCCCGCAGCAGTTCTTCAACGCTTACGGCCCGACCGAAACCGTGGTCATGCCGCTGGCCTGCCTGGCCCCCGAGCAACTGCCAGGCGACGCCGGCAGCGTGCCGATCGGCCGGGTGATCGGTGCCCGCAGCGCCTATATCCTCGACGAAGACCTGGCGCTGCTGCCGCAAGGCGGCATCGGCGAGCTGTACGTCGGCGGCGCCGGCCTGGCCCAGGGTTACCACGACCGCCCGGGCCTGAGCGCCGAGCGCTTCGTCGCCGACCCGTTCAGCCACGACGGCGGGCGCCTGTACCGCACCGGCGACCTGGTACGCCTGCGCGCCGATGGCCTGGTGGAATACGTCGGCCGCGCCGACCAACAGGTGAAGATCCGCGGCTTCCGCATCGAGCTGGGCGAAATCGAAAGCCGTCTGCAGGAACATGCCGATGTCGATGAGGCGGTGGTCCTGGCCCTTGACCTGCCGGGCGGCAAGCAGCTGGTGGGTTACCTGGTGTGCGCGCAGGCCAAGGCCGACAGCGATGCCCAGGCCTCGCTGCGCGAGGCGGTCAAGGCCGACGCCCGTCAGCACTTGCCGGACTACATGGTCCCGGCGCACCTGGTACTGCTCGACAGCCTGCCGCTGATGGGCAACGGCAAGCTCGACCGCCGTGCGCTGCCGGCGCCGGACCTTGAGCAGGCGCGCCAGCACTACCAGGCCCCGGCCAACGAGCTGGAAACGCAACTGGCGCAGATCTGGCGCGACGTGCTCAACGTCTCGCGCATCGGCGTGCAGGACAACTTCTTCGAACTGGGCGGCGACTCGATCCTGTCGATCCAGGTGGTCAGCCGCGCCCGCCAGCTGGGGCTGCAGTTCACCCCGCGCGACCTGTTCCAGCACCAGACCATCCAGACCCTGGCCGCCGTGGTCACCCGCAGCGAAGCACCGAGCGACATCGAGCAGGGCCCGCGCCAGGGGCGCAGCGGCCTGACGCCGATCCAGCACTGGTTCTTCGACAGCGAAGTGCCGCAACCCCAGCACTGGAACCAGGCCGTGCTGCTCGAAGCGCGCCAGCCGCTGCAGGCGGCAAAACTGGAACAGGCCCTGGCCGCGCTGGTGGCACACCACGACAGCCTGCGCCTGCGCTTCCGCCAGGCCCAGGGCCGCTGGCAGGGCGAGTATGCCCAGCCGCACACCCAGCCATTGCTGTGGACCGCCACCGTGGCCGACTTCAACGACTGCCAGGCGCTGTACAGCGACGTGCAACGCAGCCTCGATCTGGAGCAAGGCCCGCTGCTGCGCGCCTTGTTGGTCAGCGACGGCCAGGGCGCCCAGCGCCTGCTGCTGGCGATCCATCACCTGGTGGTCGATGGCGTGTCCTGGCGTGTGCTGCTCGAAGACCTGCAAGCGCTGTATCGCGGTGAAACCCTGGCCGCCAAGACCCACGCCATGGGCGACTGGGCTGCACGTCTGGCCAGCTATGCGGGCTCCGATTCGCTGCGCGACGAGCTGGGCTGGTGGGAACGCCAGCTGGGCAGCGCCCGCCATGAACTGCCCTGCGATCACCCCCAGGGCGGCAACCTGCATCGCCATGCCCAGAGCCTTGCCATCGAACTCGATGTCGAGCAGACCCGCCAGTTGCTGCAACAGGCGCCGGCGGCCTACCACACCCAGGTCAATGACCTGTTGCTGACCGCCTTGGCGCGCACCCTGTGCCGCTGGACCGGTGACGAGCAGGTGCTGGTGCAACTGGAAGGCCATGGCCGCGACGGGCTGTTCGAAGACATGGATCTGACCCGCAGCGTCGGCTGGTTCACCAACGCCTATCCGCTGAGCCTGAGCCCGGACATGGCCGAAGGCGAGGTGGCCCGCGCGGCGTCGATCAAGCGCATCAAGGAGCAACTGCGCCAGGTGCCGCACAAAGGCCAGGGTTACGGCGTGCTGCGCTACCTGGCCGATGACGCCGGCCGTGAGCGCATGGCGGCGCTGCCTCAGGCGCGCATCACCTTCAACTACCTCGGCCAGTTCGACCAGCAGTTCGACCAGGCCGCGCTGTTCCAGCCGCTGGATGAGCCGGCGGGCCTGGCCCATGATCTGGACGCGCCGTTGCCGAACTGGCTCAGCGTGGATGGCCAGGTGTACGGCGGTGCCCTGCAACTGCGCTGGAGCTTCAGCGCCGAGCGCTACGACGAGGCCACCATCGCCAGCCTGGCCGAAGCCTATCGCCAGGAACTGCTGGCGCTGGTCGGCCATTGCCTGGCCGATGGCAACGGCAGCTTCACCCCGTCGGACTTCCCCCTGGCGCAACTGACCCAGGAGCAGATCGACGCACTGCCGGTGCCCGCCGCGCAGATCGAGGACGTCTACCCGCTGACCCCGATGCAGGAAGGCCTGCTGCTGCACACCCTGCTGGAGCCGGGCACCGGCCTGTACTACATGCAGGACCGCTATCGCATCAACAGCGCCCTCGACCCCGAGCGCTTCGCCCAGGCCTGGCAGGCCGTGGTCGCCCGCCATGAAGCGCTGCGCGCGTCGTTCAGCTGGAACGCCGGCGAGGCGATGCTGCAGATCATCCACAAGGCCGGCAACACGCCGGTGGACTACCAGGACTGGCGCGGCCTCGACGACGACGCCCAGGAAGCGCGCCTGCAAGCCCTGCACAAGCAGGAACGCGAGGCCGGCTTCGAGCTGCTGCGCGAGGCGCCGTTCCACCTGCGCCTGGTGCGCGTGGCCGATGAGCGCTACTGGTTCATGATGAGCAACCACCACATCCTCATCGATGCCTGGTGCCGCTCGCTGCTGATGAACGACTTCTTCGAGCTCTATCAGGCCCTCGGTGAAGGCCGCCAGGCGCAGTTGCCGGTGCCGCCGCGCTACCGCGACTACATCGGCTGGCTGCAACGCCAGGACCTGGGCGAGGCGCGCCAGTGGTGGCAGGCCAACCTGGCCGGTTTCGAACGTGCCACGGCAATCCCCAGCGACCGCCCGTTGCGCCATGACCACGCCGGTGACGGCATGGTGGTCGGCGACTGCTACACCCGCCTGGACGTCACTGAAGGTGCCCGCCTGCGTGAACTGGCCCAAGCCCACCAACTGACGGTCAACACTTTCGCCCAGGCGGCCTGGGCCCTGACCCTGGCCCGCTGCAGCGGCGAGCGCGACGTGGTGTTCGGCGTCACCGTGGCCGGGCGCCCGGTGAGCCTGCCGCAAATGCAGCGCACGGTCGGGCTGTTCATCAACAGCATCGCCCTGCGTGTGCAGTTGCCGCAGCCGGGCGAACGGCGCAGCGTGCGCCAGTGGTTGCAAGGTTTGCTCGACCGCAATATGCAGCTGCGCGAGTACGAATACCTGCCGCTGGTGGCGATCCAGGAGTGCAGCGAACTGCCCAAGGGCCAGCCGCTGTTCGACAGCCTGTTCGTGTTCGAGAACGCCCCGGTGGAAACCGCCGTGCTCGATCACGCCCAGCATCTGAACGCCAGCTCCGATTCGGGCCGTACCCATACCAACTTCCCGCTGACCGCGGTGTGCTACCCGGGCGATGACCTTGGCCTGCACCTGTCGTTCGACCAGCGCTACTTCGACTACCCGAGCGTCGAGCGCCTGCTGGGCGAGTTCAAGCGCCTGCTGCTGGCGCTGGTGGACGGCTTCGAAGGCGAGGTAGGCGAACTGCCGCTGCTGGGCGCGGATGAACAGCGCTTCCTGCTGGACGACTGCAACCGCACCGAGCACGCCTACCCGCTGGAACAGAGCTACATCGAACTGTTCGAAGCGCGGGTCGCCGCGCATCCGCAGCGCACCGTCGCCCGTTGCCTGGAGGCGTCGTTCGACTACGCCGGGCTCAACCTGGCGGCCAACCGCCTGGGTCACGCCCTGGTCGCGGCCGGTGTGGCCATCGACCAGCCGGTGGCACTGCTGGCCGAGCGTGGCCTGGCGCTGCTGGGCATGATCGTCGGCAGCTTCAAGGCGGGTGCCGGTTACCTGCCGCTGGACCCAGGCCTGCCATCGGCACGCCTGCAACGCATCGTCGAACTGAGCCGCACCCCGGTGCTGGTGTGCAGCGCGGCCTGTGCCGAACAGGCGCGACAGTTGCTCGACGAAGTGGCGGGCGCGGTACGGCCGACACTGCTGGTGTGGGAAGAGGTGCAGGCGAGCAATGTGGCCAGCCACAACCCGGGCATCCACAGCGCGCCGGACAACCTGGCCTATGTGATCTACACCTCCGGTTCCACCGGCCTGCCCAAGGGCGTGATGGTCGAGCAGCGCGGCATGCTCAACAACCAGCTGAGCAAGGTGCCGTACCTGGTGCTGGACGAGCAGGACGTGATCGCCCAGACCGCTTCGCAGAGCTTCGATATCTCGGTCTGGCAGTTCCTTGCCGCGCCGCTGTTCGGCGCCACGGTTGAGATTGTGCCCAACGCCATCGCGCATGATCCGCAAGGTTTGCTGGCACATGTGCAGGCCACCGGCATCACCGTGCTGGAAAGCGTGCCATCGCTGATCCAGGGCATGCTGGCCAACGATCACCAGGCGCTGGACGGCCTGCGCTGGATGCTGCCGACCGGCGAGGCGATGCCGCCGGAGCTGGCCGCGCAGTGGCTGCAGCGTTATCCGGCCATTGGCCTGGTCAACGCCTATGGCCCGGCGGAGTGCTCGGACGACGTGGCGTTCTTCCGCGTCGATCTTGAATCGACCCAGGGCAGCTACCTGCCGATCGGCACGCCGACCGACAACAACCGCCTGTACCTGCTGGGCGAGGATCAGGCACTGGTACCGCTGGGGGCGGTAGGCGAGCTGTGCGTCGCCGGTACCGGGGTGGGCCGCGGCTATGTCGGCGACCCGGTGCGCACGGCGCAGGCGTTTATCCCACATCCGTTCGGTGCGCCGGGCGAACGCCTGTACCGCACCGGTGACCTGGCGCGTCGCCGTCCGGACGGGGTGTTGGAATATGTCGGTCGTATCGACCACCAGGTGAAGATCCGCGGTTACCGCATCGAGTTGGGCGAGATCGAGGCGCGCCTGCACGAACAGCCCGAGCTGCGCGATGCCGCCGTGGGTGTGCAGGAAGGCGTCAACGGCAAGCACCTGGTCGGCTACCTGGTGGCCCATCAAGGTGTCGAAGCCGATGCCGCGCTGCTCGACCAGCTCAAGCAACGCCTGCGTGCCGAACTGCCGGAGTACATGGTGCCGCTGCACTGGGGCTGGTTCGAAAGCCTGCCGCACAACGCCAACGGCAAGCTCGACCGCAAGCTGCTGCCGGCCATCGATATCGGCGGCCAGCACAGCCAGGACTACCTGGCGCCGCGCAGCGAGCTGGAAGAGACCCTGGCCGGCATCTGGGCCGACGTGCTCAAGGCCGAACGCGTGGGTGTGCGCGACAACTTCTTCGAGTTGGGCGGGCACTCGCTGCTGGCCACGCAGATCGCTTCGCGGGTGCAGAAGGCGTTGTCGCTCAATGTGCCGCTGCGGGCGATGTTCGAGTGCAGCACGGTGGAGGAGCTGGCGGCTTATGTGCAGGGGCTGCAGGGCAGTGCACTGGATGAGGACAAGGTGGATCGGTTGAGTGATCTGATGGCGGAGCTGGAGGCGCTTTAACTACATCCAGGCAATGCAATCGCGGGGCAAGCCCGCTCCCACGGCCCCCCGACCATGAGGATTCTCCCATGATCCTGCAACCCCTCTTCGCCCTGGTCCTGCTGGCGATATGCGCCATCCTGGCCGTGATGGCCTGGCCCTACCAGGCCGCCTTCTCCTATGAACCGGTGGGCCCGCGCGCCTTCCCGCTGCTGATGCTCGGCCTGATGGGCCTGGGTCTGCTGTACCTGGCCATCCGTCCCACGCCCATCGTACGCAAGGACGACGAGCCTGAACTGGACCGCGAAACCCTGATCAAGATCAGCGCCTGCGTGGGCCTTCTGATCGTCTTCGCCAGCACCTTCGAGGCCCTGGGCTTCATCCTCAGCGCCGTGCTGGTCGGCATCCCCATGGCCCGCCTGTACGGCGGCCGCTGGTTGCACAGCGCCCTCGTGGTGGTGGGCATGAGCGTGTTCCTCTACTGGCTGTTCGACCGCGTGATGGATGTGCCCCTGCCCCTTGGCCTGCTGAGCGTACTGGAGAACTGACACATGGATACCTTGAGCTATCTCGGCCAGGGCTTCGGCGTCGCGCTGAGCCCGTACAACCTGGTCACCGCCCTCACCGGCACCCTGATCGGCACCGTGGTCGGCCTGCTGCCGGGCCTGGGCCCGATCAACGGCGTGGCCCTGCTGATTCCCATTGCCTTCGCCCTCGGCCTGCCGCCGGAGTCTGCGTTGATCCTGCTGGCCGCCGTTTATCTGGGCTGCGAATACGGCGGGCGCATCAGTTCGATCCTGCTGAACATCCCCGGTGAAGCCTCCACCGTGATGACCACCCTCGACGGCTACCCCATGGCCCGTCAGGGCCTGGCCGGTGTGGCGCTGTCGCTGTCGGCCTGGAGTTCGTTCATCGGCGCCTTCATCGCCACCTGCGGCATGGTGCTGTTCGCCCCGCTGCTGGCGAAATGGGCGATCGCCTTCGGCCCGGCGGAGTACTTCGTGCTCATGGTGTTCGCCATCGTCGCCCTAGGCGGCATGGCCGGCGACAAGCCGTTGAAGACCTTCATCGCCGCGTTGATCGGCCTGTTCCTGTCGGCGGTGGGTATCGATGCCAACAGTGGCGTGTACCGCTTCACCGGCGACAGCGTGCACCTGGCCGACGGCATCCAGTTCGTGGTGCTGGTGCTGGGGCTGTTCTCGATCAGCGAGATCCTCCTGCTGCTGGAGAAGACCCACCATGGCCACGCGGCGGTGAAGGCCACCGGGCGCATGCTGTTCAACTTCAAGGAAGCGGCCTCGGTGTTCGTGGTAAATATCCGCTGCGGCCTGCTCGGTTTCGTCATGGGTGTGCTGCCGGGTGCCGGCGCAACCCTGGCCAGCGCCGTGGCCTACATGACCGAAAAGCGCCTTGCCGGCGAAAAAGGCAAGTTCGGCAAGGGCGACGCCCGTGGCCTGGCCGCACCGGAAACCGCCATCGGCGCTTCCTGCTGTGGCGCCTTGGTGCCGATGCTGACCTTGGGCGTGCCGGGTTCGGGCACCACCGCGGTGATGATCGGCGCGCTGACCCTGTACAACATCACCCCGGGCCCGCTGCTGTTCGAACAGCAGCCGGACATCGTCTGGGGCCTGATCGCCTCGCTGTTCATCGCCAACATCATGCTGGTGATCCTGAACATCCCGATGATCCGCCTGTTCACCCGCATCCTCGCCGTGCCGAACTGGGCGCTGGTGCCGGTGATCGCGATCATCACCGCGATCGGCGTGTACGCCGTGCATGCCACCACCTTCGACCTGTTCCTGATGGTCGGCATCGGCATCATGGGCTACATCCTGCGCAAGCTGGACTTCCCGCTGTCGCCGATCCTGCTGGGCTTCATCCTCGGTGGGCTGATGGAGCAGAACCTGCGCCGCGCGCTGTCGATCTCCAACGGCGAGCTGGGCATCCTCTGGTCGAGCCCGATCAGCATGTCGGTCTGGGTGCTGACGGTGTTGATGCTGACCCTGCCGCTGCTGCGCATCTGGCGCAAACGCGCCCAACAGCGCCGGACGATGGCGGATGCCTGATCGCGGTCTCCCTTTGTTCTGGGCCACCGGGCTGGTCGGTCTTGCTGGCGGTTTTGCCGCCAGCAAGGTCGGCTGGCCTTTGCCGTGGATGGTCGGTGCATTGCTGGCGATCATCCTGGTGCGCTGCCTGACCCCCTGGCAGCTGAGCGAAATCCCCAATGGCCGCAAGTGCGGGCAGTGGATCATCGGCGTTGGTATCGGCCTGCACTTCACCCCGGCGGTAATCGAGCAGGTTGCCGATCATTTCGCGCTGATCTTATTCGGCGCGCTGTTCACCACGCTGTCCAGCGTGATCAGCGTGTGGCTGTTGCGGCGTACCGGCGAGGACCGCGCCACGGCGTTCTTTGCCAGCATGCCGGGTGGCTCGGGAGAAATGGTCAATCTTGGCGCGCGCAATGGCGCGGTGCTCAGCCAGGTGGCGGCCGCTCAGAGTCTGCGGGTGCTGGCGGTGGTGCTGTGCGTGCCGGCGCTGTTCAAGCTGTTGCTGGGTGATGGGGTGCCGCTGAACCACGCCGGTAGCGTCAGCTGGGGCTGGTTGGCCCTGATCGCACCGCTGGCCGTGGTGGTCGCGCTGATCTGGCAACGGCTGCGCCAACCCAACCCATGGTTGTTCGGGCCGTTGCTGGTGGCGGCGAGCGTGAGCCTGGCCGGCAACCTGCAGATCGGTCTGCCCAATGGCGCCAGCCAGATCGGCCAGTGGCTGATCGGCAGCGGCCTGGCTTGCCACTTCAACCGCGCGTTTTTCCGCCGGGCGCCGTCGTTCCTCGGCCGGACCTTGCTGGCCACGGCCCTGTGCATGCTGGTTGCCGGGGGCGCGGCCTGGGGGTTGAGCCTGCTTACCCACCTGGACCTGCGTTCGCTGACCTTGGGGATGATGCCGGGGGGGATTGCCGAGATGAGCCTCACGGCCGAGACCCTGCAACTGTCGGTGCCACTGGTGACGGCGTTGCAGGTGATGCGGTTGTTGTTCGTGCTGTTTCTGGCCGAGCCGTTGTTCAGGCGCTGGGCCAAGTCCTAGTCCCCATCGCGGGGCAAGCCCGCTCCCACAACTTCCGTGGGAGCGGGCTTGCCCCG
>NZ_JAVYJF010000041.1:0-14273 GCF_032621715.1 Pseudomonas sp. zfem004
CGGGTCTGGACGAGTACATCCGCTACTACAACCATGACCGCATAAAGCAGAAACTGAACGGCCTGAGCCCTGTCGAGTACAGGGCCCAGGCCGCTAGCTAATCTGTCCAACTTTTTGGGGGCAGTCCACCCTGTGGGAGCCGGCTTGCCGGCGATAGGGCCGGTACAGGCGACACAAATCTCACAGCCACAAAAAAGCCCGCAGCGACGGCGGGCTTTTTTGCTTTCAGCCACTCAGATAGGGCGGCTGCCGTACTTGTTGTCCGGCTTCTTGGGCGGGTCGGCGACCACATTGGCCTCGACTTCCTGCACCTTGCCACCGCGCGAAAGAAACTCTTCCATCGCCTTGGCCAGGGCATCACGCTCCTTCTGCTTGGCTTCCATGCTCGGCATTTCGTCTACCGAAACAGCCGCCTTGGACTTGCCCTTGGCAGTCGGCGCGGGGCTGCTGTCGTCATCGCCAGCATCCTCGGCACCATCGTCGGCTGCCGCTTCGAGGCCTTCATCACCCTCGTCTTCGTCACCTACTTCGAGGTCATCATTTTCCAGATCGTCGTCGCTCATGTTCTACCTCATGACTTGCGAAAAGCAGGTTAGTTATAGACCGGTGCACCGTAGACGGCAGGCACCGGTGAAAATTCAACTGGCCGTGGGTTGGCCACTGCCTCGGGTGTCCACCTCCTGATGGGAGGCCCGGCACCCAGCAGACCCTGCTCCTGGCAAGGCCTGACAAAACTGTTCTGACCCTGGCTGGCCACAGGCTACTGCAAGCCTAGCAAAGGGTGGCGAAGTGTGCGGGTTACTCGTCCCACACCCTTCGGCGCGCATTCTAGCGCGCTCGCAGAAAAAGCAAAGCACCAGAAACGCCCAATGACTTGTAAGTTTTCTACCAACGTCGCGTACAGGACAGCGAAACCGTTTGCCGGGCGTAAAACGGCAAATTACAGGCAAAAAAATGCCCGGCGAACCGGGCAAGTTTTCCAGCGTGGCGGTTACAGGTTGTAGCCGCGCTCGTTGTGTTGAGCCAGGTCGAGGCCGACCGACTCTTCTTCTTCGCTGACCCGCAGGCCCATCACCAGGTCCAGCACCTTGAGGATCACGTAGGTGACGATGGCGGTGTAGATCACGGTGAAGAGCACGCCTTTGGCCTGGATCCAGAACTGCGCGGCGATGTCGGTGACCGCGCCGAAGCCGCCCAGGGCCGGCGCTGCGAACACACCGGTGAGCAGCGCACCGACGATGCCGCCGATACCGTGTACGCCGAAGGCGTCGAGCGAGTCGTCGTAACCCATCTTGCGCTTGAGGCTGGTGGCGCAGAAGTAGCAGACCACGCCCGAGACCAGGCCGATCACCAGCGCGCCCATCGGGCCGACGGTACCGGCGGCCGGGGTAATGGCGACCAGGCCGGCGACCACACCCGAGGCGATGCCCAGTGCGCTCGGTTTGCCGTGGAAGATCCACTCGGCGAACATCCAGCCCAGGGCGGCGGCGGCGGTAGCGATCTGGGTGACCAGCATCGCCATGCCGGCGGTGCCGTTGGCGGCGGCGGCGGAGCCGGCGTTGAAGCCGAACCAGCCGATCCACAGCATTGCCGCGCCCATCAGGGTGTAGCCCAGGTTGTGCGGCGCCATCGGCGTGGTCGGGTAGCCTTTGCGCTTGCCCAGCACCAGGCAGCAGACCAGGCCGGCGATACCAGCGTTGATGTGCACCACGGTGCCGCCGGCGAAGTCCAGTACGCCCCAATCCCACATCAGCGCGCCGTCACCGCTCCAGACCATGTGCGCGATCGGCGCATAGACCAGGGTGAACCACACGCCCATGAAGATCAGCATTGCCGAGAACTTCATGCGTTCGGCAAAGGCACCGACGATGAGCGCCGGGGTGATGATGGCGAAGGTCATCTGGAAGGTGATGAACACCGCTTCCGGGAACAACGCGGTGGCAGAGGTCAGGCCCGACGGCGTGACGCCGTTGAGGAAGGCCTTGGAGAAGCCACCGATGAAGGAATTCAGGTTGAGCACGCCCTTTTCCATACCTGCGGTATCGAATGCCAGGCTGTAGCCGTAGATTACCCACAGGATGCTGATCAGCCCGGTGATGGCAAAGCACTGCATCATCACCGACAGCACGTTCTTGGAACGCACCATGCCGCCGTAGAACAGGGCCAGGCCCGGGATGGTCATGAACAGGACCAGCGCCGTCGAGGTGAGCATCCAGGCGGTGTCGCCGGAGTTGAGCACCGGGGCGGCAGTTTCCTCGGCCAGGGCCAGCCCTGGCATTACGAGGGACAATAGGGCTCCTAGCCCTGCGATCTTACGCAGAGTCATGTTGTTTTCTCCTGGGGCGTTGGGTTTGGTGAGGCTTTTTTGTAGCGTTTAGATCGCGTCGGTATCGGTTTCGCCGGTACGGATGCGGATCGCTTGCTCCAGATTGACCACGAAAATCTTGCCGTCACCGATCTTGCCGGTGTTGGCCGCCTTGGTGATGGCCTCGATCACCCGATCAAGGTCCTTGTCGTCGATGGCGACATCGATCTTCACCTTGGGCAGGAAATCGACCACGTATTCGGCGCCGCGATACAGCTCGGTGTGACCCTTCTGCCGGCCGAAGCCTTTGACTTCGGTCACGGTGATGCCCTGCACGCCGATTTCCGACAGCGACTCGCGCACGTCGTCCAGCTTGAACGGCTTGATGATGGCAGTGACTAGCTTCATGAAACTCTCTCCCGATTTGGTGGACTTGCCCCAGGAAAACAAACCCGTCTCAAGTCTAAGCGCAGCGCCTGTCTTTGTAACGCGTCGTCGGCTCCATCCTCCCCGCCGCGACACCTTGTGGCGGTGACCAAGGGCCGTACCACTGGGCTACGCACTGCCTGATCACAACGGACTGCATCAGTGCATGGCTCACCCAGGTCTTTGCAGAAACCTTGCCAGCTCCGGGAAAACACCAGAAAACAGGTAGTTGCGTGAAACAGTCGGGATTGGCCAGTCGCCAGCAGGGAAAAGCTGCACAACTTCGGTGCGCGACCTTTGGCCGCCCTGCGCAAAAAGTGTGCAGCACGGGCCGGCAAATGCGGCGTGCTACACTGCTGCCCTTTCACAGATCAGCGGATAGCCAGACATGCTCGCGCCCAAAGCCTTTCTCGATGCCCTGAGCGACCAGGCCTCGCGCCTGTTCAGCGGCGACACCGCACAGCCTCGCGCCGAACTGGAAAGCCAGTTCAAGGTGCTGATGCAGGGCGCCTTCAGCAAACTCGACCTGGTCAGCCGCGAGGAGTTCGACAGCCAGATGGTGGTATTGGCCCGCACCCGCGCCCGCCTTGAAGCGCTGGAGAAACAGTTTGCCGAGCTGGAAGCGCGGATAGCGCCAGCGCCGGCGTCAGAGGAATAATCATCCCGTCTCTGGAGCGGCCCTGCCGCTCCTGCAGGGAACGCAACCTGCCGTTGGAATTTCCTACATACAGTTGCACCGATTAAACAAGGTGAAACTTAATTCAGTTTCACCTTGCGGGTTGACTTGCCCGCTATGCTTTGCATAAAGTTCACCCGCCCCGAAAAGCGGGCCTTTATTTCAACTCACGAAGAATTCAATGGACACAGTATCTAGTCGCTGCCTGACCGCCTCTGGCTGTCAGGCACTTGAACCGGAACTCCGGGCCCGCCTCCCTGGCTGGGCAAGCCGCGCCAGAGCCTGATGCTCCGCCGTAGCTTGCCGCCCCGGGTGCCAGCCCGGTCGGAGGCAAGCTCATGAACCTCATCACCTTTATCCGTACACAGCTGCACGCCCGCCTTGGGGCGCTGCACACCTTTGCCCATGCGGCCCCGCCGCCCTTCCCCGCCCCCGTCGCGCGTGGCTCTCGCCTGCGTGCCACCTGGCTATCGCAACCCGGTAACGGCAGCCTGCGCCTGCACTGGCATGCCGACGACGGCCAGGAACCGCCGAGTCGATGGCGCGCCTTGTTGTGTTTCGGCTGACGGGCGCGTCGCCACTTACATATTGAATAGCCATCAATAAGACACGAACTTTTAATTATTAAAGTTCGCAGGACTCTTATTGCCTGAAAGTTTCCAGAGGAATAACAGCACCATGGACTCAGCCAGTAGAAAGTTCGCTGCCGACATTAACCCCGGCATGCGCCAGCGAACGTTCAAGCGCCGGATAAACAAGCTTTTTTACCGATCGATTGATCGCGGCCCGAAACACGCGCACTCACCCGCCCAACCGTGAGTCGACTGTGTTTCGTGCCGCCTCCTGCGGCAGGAGCACAGCCCAATGACCGTCAAAGACCGCAACACCACCACAACTGCGGACGCCCGCCTGTCCATGCGTGCCGCCCGTGAGGCGCGCAACGGCCTGGCCGTCACCCTCGCCAACCTCGACGCCAGCGAGCTCGGCCTGACCGAGCACGAGGCCGCCAAGCGCCTGCAGCGCGACGGCGCCAACGAGGTCGCCCACGACAAACCGCAACCGGCCCTGGTGCAACTGCTCAAGGCGCTGCACAACCCCTTCATCTATGTACTGCTCACCCTCGCCGCCATCAGCTTCGTCACCGACTACTGGCTGCCGCTGCGCGCCGGTGACCTCGACGACCTCGACCTGACCAAGGTGATCATCATCCTGACCATGGTCAGCGTCAGCGGCCTGCTGCGCTTCTGGCAGGAATACCGTTCGAGCAAGGCGGCCGAAGCCCTCAAGGCGATGGTCCGCACCACCGCCACGGTGCTGCGTCGCGAGCGCCACGACAGCCCCGCGCAGCTGCGCGAAGTGCCCATGAACGAACTGGTGGCTGGCGATATCGTGCAGTTGGTCGCTGGTGACATGATCCCTGCCGATATCCGCCTGATCGAGTCGCGCGACCTGTTCATCAGCCAGGCCGTGCTCACCGGCGAAGCGCTGCCGGTGGAAAAGTACGACACCCTCGGCCACGTCGCGCAGAAGTCCGCCGCCGACAGCGCCACTGACGAAGGCAGCCTGCTCGACCTGCCGAACATCGGCTTCATGGGCACCAACGTGGTCAGCGGCCGCGCCCGCGCCGTGGTGGTGGCTACCGGCAAGCGCACCTACTTCGGTTCGCTGGCCAGGGCGATTGCCGGCTCGCGCAGCCAGACCGCCTTCGACCGCGGCGTGAACAGCGTCAGTAGCCTGCTGATCCGCTTCATGCTGGTGATGGTGCCGGTGGTGTTCGTGCTCAATGGTGTGGTGAAGGGTGACTGGAGCGATGCCTTCCTGTTCGCCCTGGCCGTGGCCGTGGGCCTCACCCCGGAAATGCTGCCGATGATCGTCAGCGCCAACCTGGCCAAGGGCGCCGTGGCCATGGCCAGGCGCAAAGTGGTGGTCAAGCGCCTGAACGCCATCCAGAACTTTGGCTCGATGGATGTGCTGTGCACCGACAAGACCGGCACCCTCACCCAGGACCGCATCATCCTCGAACACCATGTCGACCCGAGCGGCCGCAGCGACCCGCAACTGCTCGAGCTGGCCTGGCTCAACAGCCATCACCAGAGCGGCGTGAAAAACCTGATGGACCAGGCCGTGCTGCGCTTCGCTGGCGAGAACAGCGGCTTCCAGCCGCCCTACGCCTACGCCAAGGTCGACGAATTGCCCTTCGATTTCATTCGCCGGCGCCTGTCGGTGATCGTCAAGGATGCGCTCGGCGAACACCTGCTGGTCAGCAAGGGCGCGGTCGAGGAAATGCTCGCCATCGCCACCCATGTGGAAGAAAACGGCCAGCGCCTCCTCCTCGACGAGGACCAGCGCCAGCAACTGCTGGCCAGTGCCAGCGCGTTCAACCAGGACGGCTTTCGCGTGCTGCTGATCGGCACCCGCGAAATCCCCGCCGCCGAACGCAAGGCTCAGTACAGCACCGCTGACGAGCGCGGTCTGGTGATCCGCGGCTTCCTGACGTTCCTTGACCCGCCCAAGGAAACGGCTGGCCCAGCCATTGCTGCGCTGCGAGAAATGGGCGTGAAGGTGAAAGTGCTCACTGGCGACAACCCAGTAGTCACCTGCAAAGTTTGCCGCGAAGTGGGGCTGGAGCCCGGCCAGCCACTGCTTGGGCAGGACATCGAGCGGCTGGACGACGCCCGGCTCAAGGCACTGGTCGAAGAACGTACGGTGTTCGCCAAGCTCACCCCGTTGCAGAAGTCGCGGGTGCTCAAGGCGTTGCAGGCCAACGGCCACACCGTCGGTTTTCTCGGCGACGGCATCAACGACGCCCCAGCCCTGCGTGACGCCGACGTGGGCATTTCGGTGGACAGCGGAACTGACATCGCCAAGGAATCGGCCGACATCATCCTGCTGGAAAAGAGCCTGATGGTGCTCGAAGAAGGTGTGCTCAAAGGCCGCGAAACCTTCGGCAACATCATGAAGTATCTGTGCATGACCGCCAGTTCCAACTTCGGCAACGTGTTCTCGGTGCTGGTAGCCAGCGCCTTCATCCCGTTCATGCCGATGCTGGCGATCCACCTGCTGCTGCAGAACCTGATGTACGACTTCTCCCAGTTGTCGCTGCCCTGGGACCGCATGGACAAGGAATTCCTGCGCGAGCCGCGTAAATGGGATGCCCGCAACATCGGCCGCTTCATGCTGTGGATAGGGCCCACCTCGTCGATCTTCGACATCACCACCTTCGCCCTGATGTGGTACGTGTTCGCGGCCAACAGCGTGGAGATGCAGGCGCTGTTCCAGTCCGGCTGGTTCATCGAAGGCCTGCTGTCGCAGACCTTGGTGGTGCACATGCTGCGCACCCGCAAGGTGCCGTTCCTGCAAAGCACAGCGGCGCTGCCGGTGATCCTCGCCACGGGCCTGGTGATGTGCCTGGGTATCTACATCCCGTTCTCGCCGCTGGGGGCGATGGTCGGGCTGGTGCCGCTGCCGTGGGAATACTTCCCATGGCTGGCCGCCACCCTGCTGGGCTACTGCCTGGTGGCGCAAGGCATGAAGACCCTGTACATCCGCCGCTTCGGCCAATGGTTCTGAGGGGGGCGCATGCGTGTACTGATCTGTGCGG
Source organism: Pseudomonas sp. zfem004 (assembly GCF_032621715.1). Lineage (NCBI taxonomy): Bacteria > Pseudomonadati > Pseudomonadota > Gammaproteobacteria > Pseudomonadales > Pseudomonadaceae > Pseudomonas > Pseudomonas sp. zfem004. The sequence continues at coordinate 7,009 of NZ_JAVYJF010000041.1, forward strand.
GGCGCAACTACGCCGACCACCAGCGCTGCCGTCGGGCGCTGGACGAACTGCAGCGCTGGCAACCGATCCAGGTGCTCATACACGGCGGCAGCCAGCACCTGGGGGGTGATATCGAAGCCTGGGCACGGGAGCACGGTGCGGACATCGTCCGCTACCCGCCCAACTGGCAGTTGCACGGCAAACTGGCTGAACGGCTGCGCAACGTTTTCATGTTGCGCGACAGCCGGCCTGACCTGGTGCTGGCTTTACCGGGTGGCGACGATACCGAGGAGCTGCTGGCTCGGGCACGGGGTGAGGGAGTTGGGGTGGTGTACGGCAAGCAGCCCGCTGCTAGGTGAGGCCGTGGAAAAACCTCGACGCACTCTTTCCAGCGTGCCCGCCAGGGCCGCCACTATGCTTTGCCGGGCCGCAGGATGCGGCCCGAATCATGCGAACACGGAGCGCCCATGTCCCTCGCCCTCGTCCACAGCCGCGCCCAGGTCGGCGTGCTGGCACCCGCCGTCAGTGTCGAAACCCACCTGGCCAACGGCCTGCCGTCGCTTACCCTGGTCGGTTTGCCCGAGGCCACGGTCAAGGAAAGCAAGGACCGGGTACGCAGTGCCATCGTCAACGCCGGGCTGGAATACCCGGCCCGGCGCATCACCCAGAACCTCGCCCCGGCCGACCTGCCCAAGGACGGTGGGCGCTACGACCTGGCCATCGCCCTGGGGATACTCGCTGCCAATGGCCAGGTGCCGGTGGCCGCGCTCGAAGACATCGAATGCCTGGGTGAATTGGCCCTGTCCGGGGCGCTGCGGCCAGTGCAGGGTGTGCTGCCCGCCGCGCTGGCGGCACGCGACGCCGGGCGGGCGCTGGTGGTACCACGCGAGAACGCCGAGGAAGCCAGCCTGGCCAGCGGGCTGGTGGTGTACGCGGTGGGGCATCTGCAGGAGTTGGTGGCGCACCTGAGCGGGCAACTGCCGCTGCCACCCTATGCGGCCAACGGCTTGCTGCTGGAGCAACGGCCCTACCCCGACCTCAGCGAGGTGCAGGGCCAGACCGCGGCCAAACGAGCCCTGCTGCTGGCGGCTGCCGGTGGCCACAACCTGCTGTTCACAGGCCCCCCCGGCACCGGCAAGACCCTGCTCGCCAGCCGCCTGCCCGGCCTGCTGCCACCGCTGGACGAGCGCGAGGCGCTGGAGGTGGCGGCAATCCGCTCGGTCAGCGGCCACGCACCGCTGGACAGCTGGCCACAGCGACCGTTTCGCCACCCCCATCACTCCGCCTCGGGCCCGGCACTGGTCGGTGGCGGTAGCCGCCCGCAGCCGGGCGAAATCACCCTGGCGCACCATGGCGTGCTGTTTCTCGATGAACTGCCAGAGTTCGAGAGGCGCGTACTGGAAGTGTTGCGCGAGCCATTGGAATCGGGCGAGATCGTGATCGCCCGGGCCAGGGACCGAGTGCGCTTCCCGGCACGCTTCCAGTTGGTGGCAGCGATGAACCCCTGCCCCTGCGGCTATTTTGGCGACCCCACCGGCCGCTGCCGCTGCAGCCCCGAGCAGATCCAGCGCTATCGCAACAAACTCTCCGGCCCCCTGCTCGACCGCATCGACCTGCACCTGACGGTGGCCCGGGAGAATACCGTGCTCGGCATTCAACCCAGTGGCGAAACCAGCGCCAGTGTCGCCGCTGTCGTGGCCGAGGCCCGTGCGCTGCAGCAGCGTCGCCAGGGCTGCGCCAATGCCTTCCTCGACCTCAACGGCCTGCGCCGGCATTGTCCGCTGGCCTCGGCCGACCAGGCCTGGCTGGAGACCGCCTGCGAGCGCCTCACGCTGTCGCTGCGGGCGGCTCATCGCCTGCTCAAGGTGGCGCGTACGCTGGCGGACCTGGAGCAGGCCGAGGCCATTGGCCGGGCCCACCTGGCCGAAGCGATGCAGTACCGACCTGGCAACTGACAGACCATGTACATCGTCAATCTTCTCCATAGCTGAAATATATTTTGCGCACTAACTATTTGCGCTCAATATTCATCTCACGCAGCAAGCAGTCGCCAAACCCACTCAGCACATCCTGGAGAACGATCATGACCCTTCGCACAATTCTCGCCCTCGGCGTTACCACCCTGGCCATCGGAACCAGCGCCGGGGCCTTCGCCACCGAAGCCACCGCCTACCGCTACGGGATGAACCTGGACATCGCTCAGGTGGTCACCGTCGAGGCGCCCACCGCCATTCAGGGCCACACCAGCACCGCCATCCTGACCTACCGCGACAGCAACGGCCAATTGCAAGCCGTGAGCTACAGCCAGCCCACCACCCTTGCCAACCAGAACTGAGCCGCCGGCTCGCACGCAGAGGAACCCGCACATGAAACTGTCCCGCACCCTGACCGCTGGCCTGCTGGCCATGGCCGTGAACAGCGCCTTCGCCGCCGGCAGCCCTGGCGTCGAGCGCAACACTCAAGGCTTCCTCGATGCGCTTGCCGCAGGCGGCGGCAAGCCGCTGGAAACCCTGGCGCCGAAAGACGCACGCGCCGTACTGAGTGGAGCCCAGGCCGGGGTGAAAGTCGATGTGTCGGGTATCCGCGTTGAACGCCACACCATTCAGGTCGATGGCCAGCCACTGCAGATCCGTGTAGTGCGCCCTGAGGGTGCCACGGGCAACCTGCCAGTGTTCATGTTCTTCCACGGCGGTGGTTGGGTGTTGGGCGATTACCCCACCCACGAACGGCTGATCCGCGACCTTGTGGTCGGCTCCGGCGCAGCGGCGGTATACGTCGACTACACGCCTTCGCCGGAAGCGCAGTTCCCCACCGCGATCAACCAGGCCTATGCCGCTACCCGCTGGGTCGCCGAGCATGGCCAGGAGATCGGCGTCGATGGCAGCCGCCTGGCGGTCGCCGGCAACAGCGTCGGCGGCAACATGGCTGCGGTGGTGGCGATAAAGGCCAAGGAGGCCGGCACGCCGAAGCTGCGCTTCCAGGCGCTGCTGTGGCCGGTGACCGATGCCAACTTCAACAACGCCTCCTATAGCCAGTTCGCCGAGGGCCACTTCCTGACCCGCAGCATGATGCAGTGGTTCTGGAACAGCTACACCACAGACCCGCGTCAGCGCGACGACATCCATGCCTCGCCGCTGCGTGCCAGCCTGGAGCAACTCAAGGGCCTGCCACCGGCCCTGGTGCAGACTGCCGAAATGGACGTGCTGCGTGACGAAGGCGAAGCCTATGCCCGCAAGCTCGACGCCGCCGGGGTGCCGGTGACTGCAGTACGCTACAACGGCATGATCCATGACTATGGCCTGCTCAATGTACTGAGCGCCGTACCCGCAGTGCGCACAGCCATGGACCAAGCGGCGCAGGCCCTTAAAACGCATCTGAAGTAAGGGGTTGGTGCAAGCCCGCTACCACAGCCGCAAGCGTGGGAGCGGGCTTGCCCCGCGATTGGCCAATCAAAGGTTCCACTTTCAGAACGATGCTTCCCGCCAGGCTGGAATTGTCCTGTTTCCCGCAGCACCCGAAAATGCTCGCCTCTTCCAGCGATGGCATAAGCTTCGGCAACGTGCCATCCGTTCCCTAAAGCGCTGCCTCATGCAGTTCAAGGAGTACGAGCAATGCCACACGAAGGCAGCCTTCTACAAACCGCAGTCATCTTCCTGCTTGCCGCCGTGGTCGCAGTGCCCCTGGCCAAGCGCCTGCAACTGGGCGCCGTGATCGGTTACCTGCTGGCGGGTGTGGCCATCGGCCCGCAGGCGCTGGGCCTGATCCGCGATACCGAAAGCGTCGCGCATATCTCCGAACTGGGCGTGGTCCTGCTGCTGTTCATCATCGGCCTTGAGCTTTCACCCAGACGCCTGTGGCTGATGCGCAAATCGGTGTTCGGCGTCGGCACCGCCCAGGTGCTGCTGACCGGCGCGGTGATCGGCGCCATCGCCCTGTTCGGCTTCAGCCAAACGCTGCCGGCCGCCATCGTGCTCGGCCTGGGGCTGGCACTGTCTTCCACCGCCCTTGGCTTGCAGAGCCTGGCCGAGAGCAAGCAGCTCAATGCGCCCCATGGCCGCCTGGCCTTTGCCATCCTGTTGTTCCAGGACATCGCTGCAATCCCGCTGATTGCCCTCGTACCGTTGCTGGCCGCCAGTGGCCCGGACACCAGCCATGGCGACAGCCTCGAACATGGCCTGAAAGTGTTCGCCAGCATCGCGATCGTCATCGTCGGTGGTCGTTACCTGTTGCGCCCGCTGTTCCGTACCGTGGCCCGCACCGGCCTGCCGGAAGTGTCCACCGCCACCGCATTGCTGGTGGTGATCGGCACCGCCTGGCTGATGGAAGAGGCGGGAATCTCCATGGCTCTCGGCGCCTTCCTGGCCGGCCTGCTGCTGGCGGACTCCGAGTATCGTCATGAGCTGGAGTCGCAGATTGAACCGTTCAAGGGCCTGCTGTTGGGCTTGTTCTTCATCAGTGTCGGCATGGGCGCCAACCTGCGCCTGCTGGTGGACATGCCGCTGGTGCTGCTGGGCCTGACCCTGTTGTTGATCGCGGTAAAGCTGGTGCTGCTGATCGGCGTCGGCCGCCTGGCCGGTGGCCTCAACAGTGCAAGCGCGCTGCGCCTGGGCATGGTGCTGGCAGCCGGCGGCGAGTTCGCCTTCGTGGTATTCAAGCTGGGCAAGGATCAGGGCCTGTTCGATACGCAAACCTACGACCTGCTGCTGATGACCATCACCCTGTCGATGGCCATTACTCCATTGCTGATGCTCGGCTGCGCCCGCGCCCTCAAGCGCCCGCAAGCCGTGCGCGAGGTGCCCGAGCAGTACAAGAGCATTGATGCCGGCAGCCCTCGCGTAGTGATTGTCGGTATGGGCCGCATGGGCCAGATCGTTTCGCGCATCCTGCGTGCGCAGAAGATCCCCTTCATCGCTCTGGAGACCTCGGTGGATGCCATCGAGATGACGCGCATGTTCGAACAGGCGCCGGTGTTCTACGGCGACCCGCTTCGCCCCGAAGTACTGCATGCGGCCAAGGTCGGCGAGGCCGAGTATTTCATCATCACCAGTGACGACCCCGAGGCGACCATTCGCACCGCCGAGCGGGTCAAGCGCCTTTACCCGCACCTCAAGGTCATCGCTCGTGCACGCAACCGTCAGCATGTGCACAAGCTGATGGATGTCGGCGCGGAGCCTATCCGCGAGACCTTCTATTCCAGCCTGGAAATGAGCCGTCGTGCGCTGGCCGGGCTGGGGCTGACGGATGAGCAGGCCGCCGACCGCATCGCACGCTTTACCGAGCATGACGAGCAGGTATTGGAAGCCCAGGGCCGGGTGCGTGACGATCGGGCCAAGGTGATGCAGACGGCCAAGGAAGCGCGGGTGGAACTGGCGCGGCTGTTCGAGTCGGATGTGGATTGACCTGCATGGAGTGGGCAGCCATTGCCTGCCCGCTCAACCTGCTCTTTACTGACGTTCAGCCCTCTGCAGCGAGAACACCATGCTGGCGCTCATCCAGTCCTACCCCTTGCTGCTCGGCACTTGCCTGATCATTGGCGACTTGCTGCTCTGGCAAGTGATCCCCCAGCAGCACCGCCTCTGGCGCATTGCCTCACGGCTGGTGATCTTCCTGCTGTTCAGCGCCGTGCTGGTGGCTGCCGGGATGAGCCCGCTGCAGCCACCACCCTGGATTGACGAAGTGTCGCGCAACCTGATGGCAACGGTGCTCGCCATTGGCTGGTGGCTGTTCGGTGCGCGTACGGTGACGGTGGTGTTCGGCCTGCTGCTGGGGGCACGTGGGAGCCATGGCGGACGCCTGTTGCAGGATGTGATTGGGGCGCTGATCTTCCTTGCCGCAGTAGTAGCCGCAGCGGCCTATGTGCTGCAACTGCCGGTCAAGGGTCTGCTGGCCACGTCCGGGGTGATGGCCATCGTCATTGGCCTGGCCTTGCAAAGCACGTTGAGCGATGTGTTTTCGGGCATCGTGCTCAACACCACGCGGCCCTATCAGATAGGCGACTCCATCTCCATCGACGGTACCGAAGGCAAGGTGGTGGATATCGACTGGCGTGCCACGCGCATGATCACCGGCACAGGTAGCCTGGCGGTGATACCCAATTCGCTGGCGGCCAAGGCGCGGCTGCTTAACCACAGCCGCCCGGCCGATCGGCATGGGGTAGTGATCAGCGTGGTGGTGCCGGCCAAGGTCCGGCCAAAGCGCGTGTTCGATGCACTGGAGAAGGCCCTGCAAGGCACCAGTGCCTTGCTCGCCTCTCCTGCTCCTAAGGTAACGGTCAAGACTTCTTCCCTGGAGTCCGTCGAATACGAGGCCAGTGCTTTCGTCGCCGACATGGCGCTCAAGACTGAAGTACGCAACCAGTTGTTCGACCTCGCCCATCGCCACCTGGAGGCCAGCGGGGTGATGTGGAACGTCGACCTGACGCTTGCCCCACGCAGCCGTCAGCGCGAGCTGATCGATGAGGTGCGGGTATTCCGCTCGCTCAGCGCTGAGGAGCGTGACTCGCTGAGCCAACGCATGACGGCAGTGGAGTATCTGGCCAACCAGGTGATCCTGGGCATCGGCGACAATTCAGACCACCTGCTGGTGATTGGCAGCGGTGTGATACAGGCTTCGGTGCGTAATGGGGACAAGCTGGTAGAGGCCGGGCGCATGGGCCCGGGCGAGGTGCTCGGAATCGAAGGGCTGGTGGACGACGATGGCTCTTTCGCCGAATTCCGCACCCTGACCGGATGCCTGCTGTACCGTATCGAGAAGGAACAGGTACGCAGTTGCCTGGAGCAACGTAGCGAGGTGCAGTCGGCGTTCACCAAGCTGCAGCGATTCCGTCGGCAGAGTAGAGAGTCACTGCTGATGCAGAAGCCTGCGCAAGTGAAGAAAGGTGGGTTCCTGAGCTGGTTGCGCTAGCGCAACGCCGTGCATTGCAGGATAAGGTCCTGAAAAGACAAAGCCCCTGATCGCATCGCGATCAGGGGCTTTGGATTTGAATCTTGACGATGACCTACTCTCACATGGGGAAACCCCACACTACCATCGGCGATGCATCGTTTCACTGCTGAGTTCGGGATGGGATCAGGTGGTTCCAATGCTCTATGGTCGTCAAGAAATTCTGTGTGCTGGCCCGTCTCTCGGACGTGCCTGCGAATCTCTGTAGTTCCTACTTAAAGACAAAACCCCTACCTGCATGCGCAGATAGGGGTTTTGCGAAATGAATCTTGACGATGACCTACTCTCACATGGGGAAACCCCACACTACCATCGGCGATGCATCGTTTCACTACTGAGTTCGG
>NZ_JAVYJF010000042.1:0-19782 GCF_032621715.1 Pseudomonas sp. zfem004
CTACTTTGGCCAAGACCAAAGTAGGCCGCCGTAAGGGCGGAAAGGTGACTATGCGTCGCCATCGCAAATGAATGCGCATACATCAATCAAAACCAACACACTAAGCCCCGAACCCGAACCCGAACCCGAACCCGAACCCGAACCCGAACCCGAACCCGAACCCGAACCCGAACCCGAACCCGAACCCGAACCCGAACCCCCAAAAATGAATATTTACTTAGCATCCTAATCAATGCTTTGACATTCCCTGCCTAGGCAGTAATATTTACACACAATTACCCGAGCAAACCCCGATGTCCCATTTCACCCCGGAAAACTTCCAGACCTGCGCCATCGGCATGCTGCTCGGCCGCGCCGCGATCCTCAAGGACCGCATCCTCGACTGGCACCTCGAAGCCCACGGCGTCACCTCCGCACAGTTCAAGGTGCTGATCATCGTCACCCAGTACCAGGTCGACACCCCGGCCGAGCTCTGCCGCTACCTGGGCCTGGACAGCGGCTCGATGACCCGCATGCTCGACCGCCTCGAGCAGAAAGGCCTGATCCTGCGCAACCGCTGCCCCGAAGACCGCCGCCAGGTGCGCCTGGCACTCAGCGCCGACGGCCAACGCCTGGCCGACCGCCTGCCCCAGGTCGGCGCGGCGGCGATGAACGAACTGGTCGGCGTGCTCCAGCCCGAGGAGCTGAAAACCCTCGAAAGCCTGCTCGCCAAGGTCCTGCTCAGCGCCGGCGACCCCCTGACGATCCGCCGCTTCGGCGATCGTTGATCCCTGTCACGCATTCTCCAAGGTATTGTCATGGCCACTCCCGCTGACACCTCCACCCCAGCTGCCGCGCCCGACAACACGCGTAAACGCAAGGCCTGGCTGCTGGGCCTGCTGCTGCTAATGATCCTCGCCGGGGCCGCCACCTGGGCCTGGTACAGCCTGGTCGGGCGCTGGCAGGAAAGCACCGACGACGCCTACGTCAGCGGCAACGTCGTGCAAATCACCCCCCTGGTCAGCGGCACCGTTACCAGCATCGGCGCCGATGACGGCGACCTGGTGCAGGCAGGGCAGGTGCTGCTGCAATTCGACCCGGCCGACAGCGAAGTGGCCCTGCAGTCCGCCGAGGCCAAGCTGGCGCGCAGCGTGCGCCAGGTGCGCGGGCTGTACAGCAACGTCGATGCGCTCAAGGCGCAAGTGGCAACCCGCCAGGCCGAGTTGCAGAAGGCCCAGCAAAACTACAACCGGCGCAAGGTGCTGGCCGACAGCGGCGCCATCGCCCAGGAAGAAATCTCCCACGCCCGGGACGACCTGGCCGTCGCCGAGGCCGCCGTCAACAGCGCCCGCCAGCAGCTCAACACCAGCACCGCGCTGATCGACGACACCGTGGTCTCGTCGCACCCCGAAGTCATGGCCGCCGCCGCCGACCTGCGCCAGGCCTACCTCGACCACGCCCGCACCACCCTGGTGGCGCCGGTCACCGGCTACGTGGCCAAGCGCACCGTGCAGCTGGGCCAGCGCCTGCAGCCGGGCGCCGCGACCATGGCGGTGATCCCGCTGGATCAGGTGTGGATCGACGCCAACTTCAAAGAGACCCAGCTGCGCAACATGCGCATCGGCCAGCCCGTGCAGATCACCGCCGACCTGTACGGCAGCGAAGTGAAGTACAGCGGGACCGTCGACAGTCTGGGCGCCGGTACCGGCAGCGCCTTCGCCCTGCTGCCGGCGCAGAACGCCACCGGCAACTGGATCAAGATCGTCCAGCGGGTGCCGGTGCGTATCCACCTGAACCCCGAGCAGTTGAAAGACCACCCGCTGCGCATCGGCCTGTCCACCGTCGCCGAAGTCGACCTGCACGACCAAAGCGGCCCGGCCCTGGCCCAACAACCACCGCAGCAGGCCAGCTACAGCACCCAGGTGTATGACCGCCAGTTGGTCGAGGCCGACAACCTGATCGCCCGGTTGATCCACGACAACAGCGCCAGCGGCAAGACGGCGCAGCGATGAGCCAGGCGGCCCCCGCGCAGTTCACCCCGCCGAGCCTGCTGCTGACCACCATCGGCCTGTCGCTGGCAACCTTCATGCAGGTGCTCGACACCACCATCGCCAACGTGGCGCTGCCGACCATCTCCGGCAACCTCGGCGTGAGTTACGAGCAGGGCACCTGGGTGATCACCTCGTTTGCGGTGAGCAACGCCATCGCCTTGCCGCTCACCGGCTGGCTGAGCCGGCGCTTCGGTGAGGTCAAGCTGTTCCTCTGGGCCACCTTGCTGTTCGTGCTGGCGTCGTTCCTTTGCGGCGTCGCCCAGTCGATGCCCGAGCTGGTCGGGTTCCGCGTGTTGCAGGGCGTGGTCGCCGGGCCCCTGTACCCGATGACCCAGACCTTGCTGATTGCCGTGTACCCGCCGGCCAAGCGCGGCATGGCCCTGGCGTTGCTGGCGATGGTCACGGTGGTGGCGCCGATTGCAGGGCCGATACTCGGCGGCTGGATCACCGACAGCTACAGCTGGCCCTGGATCTTCTTCATCAACATCCCGATCGGCCTGTTCGCCGCCGCCGTGGTGCGCCAGCAGATGCGCGCGCGGCCGGTGGTCACCAGCCGTCAGCCGATGGACTACATCGGCCTGCTGACCTTGATCGTCGGTGTCGGTGCGTTGCAGGTGGTGTTGGACAAGGGCAACGACCTGGACTGGTTCGAGTCCTCGTTCATCGTCATCGGCACGCTGATCTCGGTGGTGTTCCTGGCGATCTTCATCATCTGGGAGCTCACCGACCGTCACCCTGTGGTCAACCTGCGTCTGTTCGTGCACCGCAACTTCCGCATCGGCACCATTGTGCTGGTGGGCGGCTACTCGGCGTTTTTCGGCATCAACCTGATCCTGCCGCAGTGGCTGCAGACGCAGATGGGCTATACCGCCACCTGGGCGGGCCTGGCGGTGGCGCCGATCGGCTTGCTGCCGGTGCTGATGTCGCCGTTCGTGGGCAAGTACGCGCACCGCTTCGACCTGCGCCTGCTGGCCGGCATCGCCTTCCTGGCCATCGGCACCAGTTGCTACATGCGCGCCGGCTTTACCAACGAAGTGGATTTCACCCATATCGCCCTGGTGCAGCTGTTCATGGGCATCGGCGTGGCGCTGTTTTTCATGCCGACCTTGAGCATCCTGCTGTCGGACTTGCCGCCGCAGCAGATCGCCGATGGCTCGGGCCTGGCCACCTTCCTGCGCACCCTGGGCGGCAGTTTCGCCGCGTCGCTGACGACCTGGATCTGGATCCGCCGCGCCGACCAGCACCACGCCTACCTGAGCGAGCACCTCAGCAGCTTCGACCCGGCCACCCGCCATGCCCTAGACCAGCTGGGCGGGGCCAACCCGCAGAGCTACGCGCAGCTGGAGCAGATGCTCAACGGCCAGGCCTACATGATGTCGACGGTGGACTACTTCACCCTGCTGACCTGGGTGTTCGCCGGCTTGATCCTGCTGGTGTGGCTGGCCAAGCCACCGTTCACTGCCAAGGCCGGCCCGGCTTCGGCGGGGCACTGAGCCGCCGAGGCCGGGGCAGGGGCATCACAGCGCCTGTGCCCCGGCCTTGGCCACTTCTGCATCCTGTCCGGACTTGACCCCCGACACGCCGATCGCGCCGACCACCTGGCCCTCCACCCTCAGCGGCACGCCGCCTTCCAGGCTGGTCAGCAACGGCGCGGTGACGAAGGCGGTGCGCCCATCGTTGACCATCTGCTCGTAGTCGCGCGATTCCCGACGGCCCAGCGCCGCGGTGCGGGCTTTCTCCATGGCGATGTAGGCGCTGGCCGGGGCGCAGCCGTCCAGGCGCTCCAGGGCCAGCGGGTGGCCGCCGTCGTCGACCACGGCGATGGTCACCGGCCATTGCTGGGCCTGGGCGTGCTGGCGGGCGGCGGCGAGCAGCCGGGCGACGTCCGCCTGGTCGAGTACGGGTTTGCTATGCATGGGGTGCCTCCAGGGCGTCTTCGACAATTTCGATCCAGTGCCGTACCGGTGTGCGGCCGGCGCCATCAAGGTGGAGCTGGCAGCCGATATTGGCGGTGGCGATGATCGCAGGTTTTCCGCTTTCCAGGGCCGCCAGGCGGTTGTCGCGCAGCTGGCGCGACAGCGCCGGCTGGGTCAGCGAGTAGGTGCCCGCCGAGCCGCAGCACAGGTGGCCGTCGGGCACGCTGGTGAGGTGGAAACCCAGGCGGGTCAGCAGGCTTTCCACGGCACCGCCGAGTTTGAGGGCATGCTGCAAGGTGCAGGGGCAATGGAAGGCCAGGCGCTGCTCGGTGCACAGGCCCAACTGCTCCAGCGGCTCGGCCTGCAGCAGTTGCACCAGGTCGCGGGCCAGGGCGCTGACCCGGGCAGCCTTGGCGGCATAGCGCGCATCGTCCTTGAGCAGGTGGCCATAGTCGCGCACGAAGGCACCGCAGCCGCTGGCGGTTTGCACTATGGCTTCGGCGCCGGCTTCGATGGCCGGCCACCAGGCGTCGATGTTGTGGCGGGCGCGTTGCAGGCCCTGTGCCTGGGCATCCAGGTGATAGTCCACGGCGCCGCAGCAGCCGGCCTCGCGGGCCGGCTCGACGCTGATGCCGAGACGGTCCAGCAGGCGCGCGGTGGCGGCGTTGGTGTTGGGCGACAGGGCTTGCTGCACGCAGCCTTCGAGCAGCAGCACGCGGCGTGGATGGCGCGGCGCCGGGCGCTGGCCGGCGTCGTGCACCTGGGCCGGCAACTTGGCCTTGAGGCCGCTCGGCAGCAGCGGCCTGAGGCTTTGACCGACCTTGGCCAGGGCCTTGAACGCGGCCGGATGCGGCACTACGGCACGCAAGCCCTCGCGCAACAGGCGCTGACCCAGCGAGCGCGGCACCTGTTGTTCGACCACGGCGCGGCCGATATCGAGCAGGTCGTGGTACCTGACCCCCGAGGGGCAGGTGCTCTCGCAATTGCGGCAGCTCAGGCAGCGGTCCAGGTGCAGTTGGGTGCTGGCGGTCACTGGCTCGCCTTCGAGCACCTGCTTGATCAGGTAGATACGCCCGCGCGGCCCGTCCAGCTCGTCGCCGAGCAATTGATAGGTGGGGCAGGTGGCCGTGCAGAAGCCGCAGTGCACGCAGGAACGCAGGATGCTTTCGGCCTCTTCAGCGCGGGGCAGCTGCTTGGCGGCATCGCTCAGGTGGGTTTGCATGGCGTGGCCTCACAGGTCCGGGTACAGGCGGCCAGGGTTGAAGATGCCCTGGGGGTCGAGTTGCCGTTTCAGTGCCTGGTGGTAGCGCATCAGCGCCGCCGGCAGCGGCGCCGTGCTGTCATCGCCGGGGGCATAGGCGGTGGCATGGCCGCCGACCTTGGCCACCTGCTCACGGATTACCTGCGCTGGCGCACTGGAGGTGAGCCAGCGTTGCGCGCCGCTCCAGTCGATCAACTGCCGCCCCGGAAGGTCGAGCAGGGCGCAGGTGCCGGGTACCGACAGACGCCACAGCGGCGCCGGGTCGTCGAAGAACGGCAGGCGCTGTTCGCGCAGGTCGTACCACAGCCGGTTGTCCACCGCGTCGCCACCCAGCCGCTCGCGGGCCGAACGCACCGAGCCTTCGCCACCCTCCAGGCGCAGGTACAGCGCTTCACCGTCATGGCAGGCAGCACTGATCGGCAGCGGCTGCTGGCCCCACTCGGCCAGTGCGGCCAAGGCCTGCCGGCTGTCGACCGGCAAACGCAGGCTCAGGCATTGGCGCGGCCGGGGCAGTACCTTAAGCGACACTTCGGTGAGCAGTCCCAGGCAGCCGAAGCTGCCGACCATCAAGCGCGACACATCGTAGCCAGCGACGTTCTTCATCACCTCGCCGCCAAAGCGCAGCAGCTTGCCGTGGCCGGTGATCAGTCGCGTGCCAAGCACGTAGTCGCGCACCGCCCCGGCCCAGGGCCGCCGTGGCCCGGACAGCCCCGCCGCGACCATGCCGCCGAGCGTGGCCCCTGGCCCCAGGTGCGGCGGCTCGCAGGGCAGCATCTGCCCGGCCTGGTGCAGCGCTGCTTCAATTTCGCTCAGCGGCGTGCCGGCGCGGGCAGTGATGACCAGCTCGGTCGGGTCGTAGCTGACGATGCCGTGGTGGCCCCGGGTGTCGACGATCTCGCCGGCCACCGGGCGCCCGAGCATGGCCTTGCTGTTGCCGCCCTGGATGCGCAGCGGGGTACCCAGGTTCAGCGCCTGGTTGACCTGTTCCAGCAGGTCCTGGCTGAGGTCGCGGCCCATCAGAAACGCTCCAGGTCGGGGAAGGGCAGTTGGCCGTGGTGCACGTGCAGCGCGCCGAACTCGGCGCAGCGGTGCAGGGTGGGGATGTTCTTGCCGGGGTTGAGCAGACCTTGCGGGTCGAAGGCGGCTTTCACCCCATGGAACAAGGTGATTTCGTCGCTGTTGAACTGGGCACACATCTGGTTGATCTTTTCGCGGCCCACCCCGTGCTCGCCGGTGATGCTGCCGCCCACCGCCACGCACAGTTCGAGGATCTTGCCACCGATGGCCTCGGCCCGTTCCAGCTCGCCGGACAGGTTGGCGTCGAACAGGATCAGCGGGTGCATGTTGCCGTCGCCGGCGTGGAACACGTTGGCCACCCGCAGGCCGTACTGCGCGGACAAATCGCTGATGCCTTTGAGCACCCGGGGCAGCTCGCGGCGTGGGATGGTGCCGTCCATGCAGTAGTAGTCCGGCGAAATGCGCCCCACCGCCGGGAAGGCGTTCTTGCGCCCGGCCCAGAAGCGCACCCGTTCGGCCTCGTCGCAGGCCAGGCGCACGTCGCGGGCGCCGGCCTTGCGCAGCAAGGCATCGACCCGCGCGCAATCGTCCTGCACGTCGGCTTCCACGCCGTCGAGTTCGCACAGCAGGATGGCTGCCGCGTCCACCGGGTAACCGGCGTGAATGAAGTCCTCGGCGGCGCGGATCGCCAGGTTGTCCATCATCTCCAGGCCGCCGGGGATGATGCCGGCGGCGATGATGTCGGCCACCGCGCGGCCGGCGTCCTCGACCGTGTCGAAACTGGCCAGCAGCACCCGCGCCACCTGGGGCTTGGGCAGCAGCTTGACGGTCACTTCGGTGACGATGCCAAGCATGCCCTCGGAGCCGGTGAACAGCGCCAGCAGGTCGAAACCCGGGCTGTCGAGGGCATCGCTGCCCAGTACCAGGCGCTCGCCCTCGACCGTAAGAATCTCTACCTTGAGCAGGTTGTGCACGGTCAGGCCGTACTTGAGGCAGTGCACCCCACCGGCGTTTTCGGCGACGTTGCCGCCGATGGTGCAGGCGATCTGCGAGGACGGATCGGGCGCGTAGTACAGCCCGAAGGGGGCCGCCGCCTGCGAGATCGCCAGGTTGCGCACCCCGGGCTGAACCCGGGCAAAGCGCCCTTGCGGGTTGACTTCAAGGATGCGGTTGAAGCGCGCCATCACCAGCAGGATGCCCTGGCTCAGCGGCAGCGCACCACCGGACAGCCCCGTGCCGGCGCCGCGTGCCACCACCGGCACGCCACGTTGGTGGCACAGTTGCAGCAATGCCTGCACCTGCTCCAGGCGCTCGGGCAGCACCACCAGCAGCGGCACCGTGCGGTAGGCCGACAGGCCGTCGCATTCGTAGGGCTTGAGGTCTTCGCTGCGGTGCAGGACCTCGAGGTCGGGCAGGGCGTCGCGCAGGGCCTGCAGCAGTGCGGGCTTGTCCACGGCCGGCAGCGGGCCATCGATGCGCTCGTCGTAAAGGATGTTCATGCGGCTCACTCGGCGGATTCTTGTTGTTGTCCGGCACGCTGCGCGGGATCAAGCAGCAAGCGTAGCGGCTGGTGCGGGCGAAATTCGAAGAAATCACGCAAAACCCAGTCGTTCAGCTATACAAGACACAGTGCGATGCGGCGCAAGTACGCGCCTGGCAATGATTTATCGACACCACAAGGAGCAAGACCATGACTGAACAAGCCCTGATCGAAAGCGTGAACGTCGAAACCCTCACCAGCCTGCTGCAGGACGCCGGCCTGCGCGTCAACCGCAGCGAGCAGAACGGCCTGGTGCAACTGCTCAGTGCCAGCCAGGGAATCGGCTTTGCCGTGCGCCTGGGCAATCCGGCGGCGATCGAAGGGCAGTTCCTCGACTTCACCTTCAGCTGTGCGCTGCGCATCCAGGGCGAACTGCCCGAGGGCGTAGTGGAGCACTGGAGCACTTCACGGCGTTTCGCCCGTCTGTATCGGCAGGGCGAGTTCCTGGTGATGGAGCTTGATGTGCTGGTAAGTGACGGGGTGACTGCCAAGCACTTGCTTAACCACCTGCAGCTGTGGGATCGCCTGTTGCAGGAGTTCATTACCTACCTGCGCGATTTCAGCCGCCATGCCGCGCAAACCGAGCAGGTAGCAACGCAGAGCGCCTCGTGAAACGACGCAATACCTGATGAACAACTGCGCGTTGAGAGCCGGCTCTCAGCGCGCAGTTGCAGCTTGCTTCAACGCCCCAACGGCAGCGCCACACCGATCAGCGCGAACAACCCGCCGCAGCACCTGTTGAAGCCCTTGCCGCCCTTGCTGAGCCAAGGCCGGATGCGATAGGCCAATCGCGCCAGCAGGTATTCGACCACGAACTCCACACTGGCGAAGGTCGCCGCCATCACCACGAACTGCAGCGCCAGGCCGCGTTGTGGGTCGATGAATTGTGGCAGGAAGGCGCCATAGAACAGCAGCACCTTGGGGTTGGCCATGGCCGACAGAAAGCCTTGGCGGAACAAGCCGGCATTGCCCAACCGGGCGCTGCCCGCGCTCAGTTCGAGGTGCAGCGCCGGGGTGCGCCACAGTTGGATGCCCAGCCACACCAGGTAGGCGCCGCCGACCCATTTGAGCACCGTCAGCACCGAGGCCGAGGCCTGCAGCAGGGCGCTCAGGCCGAACATGGCCAGGGCGATCAGGGCGCTGAAGCCGAACACCCCACCGACGATGGTGAACAGCGTGCGCCGCGCGCCATACAACGCGCCGTGGGTCAGCGCCAGCAGGCTATTGGGGCCTGGTGTCAGCGACAGGCCGATGCTGGCGAGCAGGTAGATGAGCCAGGTGTCGAGTGCCATAGGGTATGCCTTGTAGGTTTGCAGGGCGCCAGTGTAGGGCTGGGCGGGTGGCTTTTAAGGGTATGATCCGGACATCTGACGGTAATATCTGGACATTCTACATGACCCCCGACTTGCGCCTGCTGATCCTGCCTGTGCCGGAGTTCGCCTTGCTGCCGTTTGGCGCCTTCCTCGACAAGCTGCGCTTCTCCGCCGACGACGAGGATTACAGCCGCCAGCGCTATTGCAGCTGGACCGTGCTGGGGCTGGACGCGGCCCCCGTGGTATCCAGCAGTGGCGCGGTGGTGCAGGTCGAAGTCAGTGTCGAACAGGTGGTTTGGCGCGATTACGACTACCTGGTGCTGTTTGGCGGGCGCAGTGCGGGGGCAACGGTTGCGCTGGCCCCGCGTTACCGGGCTGTGTTGAAACAGGCGGTGAAGGCGGGGGTGAAGCTGGTGGGCGTCGACAATGGGGTGTTTCTGCTGGCTGCCTGCGGTGTGCTGGACGGGCACAAGGTGGTGGTGCACTGGCGCCACGAGGCCGAGTTTCGTGCCGCATTCCCCAGGGTGCAGGTACTGACCGAGCAGCTGTATTGCATGGACGGTAGCCGTATCACCTGCGCAGGAGGGACTGCCGCCATCGACCTGGCAGTGGAACTGATCGCCCGCGCCAGTGGCCGGGCCCGTGCGCTCAAGGGCCTGGCCGACATGCTGGTGGACGAGAGCCGCGACAGCCGTCATGCCCTACGTTCGCTGGATGCAGGGCCGGGGCATGGGCGCCAGGTGCAGCGGGCCACGGCGTTGATGCGCCATCACCTGGCATCGGGGCTTTCGGTCGAGCAACTGGCAGCGCAGCTCGGCATCAGCCGGCGTCAGCTCGACCGCCAGTTCCAGGCCAGCCATGGCATGAGTGCCAAGGCCTGGTGGTTGGAACTGCGGCTGCAGCAGGCGCGCTGGCGGTTGGTCAATGGCAGCCACAGCCTGGCGCAGATTGCCGAGGAGGTGGGGTTGGGGGATGGGAGTTACCTGGGCAAGTGGGTGCGGCGGCGGTTTGGTTGTACAGCGTTGGCATTGCGTAGCAGCCGCGCGACGGATTAGCCATGGACTAATCAAGGCATGCACCAAGGCAGGCGCCGGTACTTGCGCAGGAATAATTGGCCCGAAACAAACTGTGGGAGCTGGCTTGCCAGCGATGCGCCGCGCGGGCGGCGCTCGATCTCATAGGCGCTGCAAAAACATCGGCAGGCACCTGGTGGCCTTCACCCAATCTCCCGCCATGCACCTGGTGGCCACTACCGAATCCTGATTACCCAGGGCCAGCGGTGTGACGCCCAGGGGCCTGCCTTGAAATCTCATGTGGGCCACCAAGTGAAGGGCGACAGATCTGCAGCGCTCTCAAGATCGAGCGCCGCCCGCGCGGCGCATCGCTGGCAAGCCAGCTCCCACATCTGTTTCGGGCCAGTTAGTCCTGTAAGGTCATCACTGTCCGCCTTGGTGCATGGCGTGAGACATGTAGGTGGCAGCAGTTTGACTACAGGAACAGGCTAACGCGCACCACCCGCCCCGCGCTCGCGCAATGCCTTGGCCACCTGCGCCTCGATGGCGTAAGCCGGCCCCTCCAGCTCATCGTAATTGCGCGTATAGCGCCGGGCGAATTCCTCCACCCCCAGCTCCTGGTACTGCTGCACGTGCTTGAGCTCGTGGGCCCACAGCGCCACGTTGTCCTCGGCATCGGCTGCGCGGCGGAAGATCACCGTATCGATCAAGGTCACGGCGTTCACATCGGGGTTCTGCAGCATGGCGTTGGCGGCGCTGACCTGCTGCTCATCGCCGACCTGGTAGCGCACCGTGTCGAGCACGGCGAAGTCGTACCAGGTTTCGAGCTGGGCACGGATATGCAGCGGGATCGGCTGGGTGCCTCGGTTGGTGGCGTCATCGCGGGCCTGGCGCAGGGCGAACACCAGGCTGGCGGTGGCCATGCGTTCGACATCCTGCAGCACCTGACCACCCTGATTGGGGTCGAGCGGGGCGCAGAAGCACACCACCAGGCACACCTGGTATTGCCCTGTGGGGCAGCTTTGCTGGGCCACGGCGGGGAGTGCGAGCAGCAGGCCGAGCAGCGAGCTAGCAATCTTCATCGAACACCTTGCCGACCAGCGCGCGGCTGGCCTCCAGCACTTGTTCCTGCACCTGTTCGCTGGCGAGCATGCGCCCGACCACCAGCGCGCCGACGCACTGGCTGAGCAGCGCCCAGGCCAGTTGCGGGTCCTTGAGGGTGTCGCTCCAGGCCCGGTGCAGTTCCACCAGCCAGTGCTCGGCCTCCTCGCGCACCGGGCGTTCGGCACGGGCGATCTCCACGCCCAGTGGCGGCAGCGGGCAGCCACCTTCGGCGTTGTGCAGGTGGGCGAGGGTCAGGTACTGCTCGAGCAGGCGCTTGAGCCGCGCGCGGTCGGTCCCGCGGGTGGCCTGGCGCGCCAGCGGGCTGTTGCACAGCTCGCGGCGGACCACCTCGGTGAACAGGTCGTCCTTGGACGGGAAATGGTTGTAGAACGCGCCGCCGGTCAGGCCAATGGCTTTCATCAACCCGGCCACGCCGGTGCTGGCGAAGCCGCCGCGCTTGGCCAGCGCGCCGCTGCTGGCCAGCAGTTTCTCGCGTGTCTGTTGTTTGTGTTCGGTGGAGTAGCGCATGCACAAGACCTCGTTGCGCTGGCTTGACGGTGGCGTGATCGTAGCATAGCGTTCGTTTACTAAACGATCATTCATCAATGGAGAGGTCCATGGCAGAACAACAAAAGGTCGTGCTGGTGATCGGTGCGGGGGATGCCACGGGCGGCGAAATCGCAAAGCGCTTCGCCCGCGAGGGCTACACCGCCTGCGTGACCCGGCGCCAGGCCGAGAAACTGCAGCCGCTGCTGGACGAGATCCGCGCCGCAGGCGGCCAGGCCCATGGTTTTGGCTCGGATGCGCGCAAGGAAGAAGAGGTGGCCGAGCTGGTCGAGACCATCGAGCGCGATATCGGCCCGATCGAGGCGTTTGTCTTCAATATCGGTGCCAATGTGCCCTGCAGCATCCTCGAAGAGACACCGCGCAAGTACTTCAAGATCTGGGAAATGGCCTGCTTCGCAGGCTTCCTTACCGCGCAAGCCGTGGCACGGCGAATGGTCCAGCGTGAGCGGGGCACGATCCTGTTCACCGGTGCCACTGCCGGCACCCGCGGCGCCGCCGGCTTCGCGGCCTTCGCCGGGGCCAAGCATGGCCTGCGCGCCCTGGCCCAGAGCATGGCGCGGGAGCTGGGGCCACGGAACATCCATGTCGCCCATGTGGTGGTCGATGGCGCCATCGACACCGCCTTCATCCGTGACAGCTTCCCGGAACGTTATGCGCTGAAAGACCAGGACGGCATCCTCGATCCTGCGCATATCGCCGACAGCTACTGGTTCCTGCACGCCCAGCCGCGGGATGCCTGGACCTTCGAGCTGGACCTGCGGCCATGGATCGAACGCTGGTAACCCCCTCCCTGACAAAAGGACTGCCATATGAGCAAGACCGTTGAGTTCTATTTTGACCTGGGCAGCCCGGCCAGTTACCTGGCCTGGACCCAGCTCCCCGCACTGTGCGCGCGCCACGATGCGAAGCTGCTGTACCGACCGATTCTGCTGGGCGGGGTGTTTCAGGCCACCGGCAACGCTTCGCCGGTGATGGTGCCGGCCAAGGGGCGCTACATGTTCACCGACCTCAAGCGCTTTGCCGACCGTTATGGCGTGCCGTTTGGCCTGCCGCCGAGGTTTCCGGCCAACACCCTGAACCTGATGCGCGGGGTCATGGGCACGCAATTGTGGGCGCCGGAGCGTTTCGAGGCGTTGCTCAAGGTGTTGTTCGAGGGCTGGTGGGGGCAGCAGCGCAACCTGGCGGATGCCGCCGTGCTGGCGGCAACGTTGACGGAGGGCGGATTCGACCCTGAGGCGTTTCAGGGGCTGGCTGCGCAGGACGAGGTCAAGCAGGCGCTAAAGGAGGCCACCGGGTTGGCGGTGGCTCGTGGCGTATTTGGCGCACCGACCTGCTTTGTGGAGGACGAGATGTTCTTTGGCCAAGATCGCCTGGATTTTGTCGAAGCGCATTTGAACACGCTGAACCAATAATATTTACTCAGGCGCTTTCTTACCCTTGTCGAACTTCAAGAGGGTTTCAAGGATTTTTATGTATTCCGGTGAGGTGGAATCTTCACTCAAGGAGTTTGGCGTCGGGCGGAAGAGGCTGGAGTAAAACAGCGTGCGAATCTCCGGGAGCGGGCTGCTGTCTTTGCTGCTGATCGCCAAGTATGTCTTGATCATCGTCGAGCGCTCGATACATTCGATTTCCAAAGCGAGGTTGGTCATCATGAGTTTGAGCAAGATTTTCATGATCCAGATGGCTGCGGTGGTCAATAAAATGACCAAAGGCAGGAAAAGCCCCTTGGGGACGGTGACGGTAATTATGCCTAAGTCGACGGGGGTTCCATCGCCGTAGGTAAAGTAGATGAGCAAGCCCAGAGAAATAATGAACAGCAGCGCGGAGCCAATCGCCCATCTTTTGTAGGTGGCCGCATTGGCTCTGTGGGCAGTGCTACGGCTGTCCCAATATTTCACCGGTTCAGCAGAAAATATCGCGTCTGTTGTCGAGTTCAGAATTGTGTCGATGTCTTTCTTCGCGTCACTGATTGAGGTGTCGGTAGCGGTAGTCAGTTTTTCAAGAGCATCTTTATGATGGTTCTCGAATTCGCTAAATATTTGTTCTGCCCGTGAATTGACCTTTTCGGCTGCCGACGCTTTAAGCGACTCGGTCTCACGTAGGAAATTGACGGCGATGTCAGTTTGCCTGCGGGACTCAAACTCGCTTTGAATGGCGGCGAGCTTGAAGCTATACAAAACATTAATTAGCCTTCCGTTTTTGGCCTCTTCAATCAACTGTTGGCTAGGGTCGAACTCGTGAGTAGGTAGATAGAAACTACCAAGTTTCTCTTTGAGGTTGCCCGGGTAAAAGCGGGTATTGATGTAGCTTTTCAGCTCCTTAAGGTAGTCTAAAATTGTTGCGCGAGGATGGGTGCTGTCGATCGAGATGAAGTCCAATACCTTAGACCAATACTCAATTTCGCGGTTTAGCCAAGCAAGCCAATCTTCGCCACCCATGTTGATATAGCGACCGGGTCCGGTATCTTCCATGCTTTGTTCTCGAGTTTTAGTTAAATGTCGAGTGCTTTATCCTTGAACCCTCGGCGCCAGCGTGTCCAATAAACACTCGATACGCTGGCGTTCCCACAGGCTCAGGTGGTCGACGGGGTTGGTGCCGTAGCGGTGCCAATCCTCAAGCGCGCCCTGGCGCCCGTCGGGGCTTGCGCACTGGCTGCAATGAGCCAGGCCTTCGTCGTCCAGGGCCAGGCTCAAGCGCCAGCCATCGATGCACACGGCCACCTCTGCGGACCGGGCGATGATCTCCAGCGGCGCAACGCCGAGGGCGGCGTCGCGCAGGCACTGGTAGGCCTCACGGCTGCTGACCAGGGGCATCACGCGATCAGAAGTTCGCCGGGGTGTTGGCGCTGATGATCTCGGCCTCGTCCGGGCCGATGTTCTTGAAACTGTGGGCGAGGGTGGTGGGGATGTAGTAGCCGTCGCCGGCGTTAAGGATGCTCACCTGGCCGTCGACCCACAGTTCCATGGTGCCGCGGGTAACCAGACCGCACTCTTCGCCTTCGGCATGCACGATCGGCTCGCCGGAGTCGGCACCGGGGGCATACAGCTCGCGCAGCATGCGCATCTGCCGGCCTTCGACGCTGGCGCCGACCAGCAGCATGCGCAGGCCGTTGCGGCCCAGGTCGGGCTGTTCGCCGCCGCGGAACACGAAGCGTTCTTCGCGCACCGGCTCGTCGAAACTGAAAAACTCCGCCAAGGACATGGGGATGCCTTCGAGCAGTTTTTTCAGGGAGCTGACCGAGGGGCTGACGCGGTTCTGTTCGATCTGCGAGATCGTCGAATTGGTCAGGCCGCTGCGACGGGCCAGTTCCCGTTGCGAGAGGTTGTTGCGTTCACGCACCAGTTTGAGTCGTGTCCCCGTGTCCATAGCCGCCTTGTTTGCAGAGGTGTAAAAAATAATGGGCGACGCATTAAAACACACTCTGCCTGCCTTGCGCGCTGTGCGTGTCAGTGGCGTTTGTCGGCAGGTGCGGGCCATAGCCCGACCAGCAACAGCAAGGCGGCCACGGCCAGGAACGGCATGCGCGGATCGACGGCATACACCAGCGTGCCGGCCAAGGGCCCGATCACCGCGCCCATGCCCTGGGCGGCGCCGACGGAGCCTGCGGTAGCACCCTGTTCCGAGGCGTGCATGGCATTGGCCGCCATGGCCGAAAAGGCCGGGAAGACGAAGCCCATGCCGAATGCGGCAATGAAGAACGCCGCCCACAGCCAGGGCGCACTGGCGGCAAAGGACGCAGCAGCGAAGCCCAGCCCGGAAACGCTGGCACCCACGCGGATCATCTTCAGCGGTGGCCATTCGAGCTGGCGCAGCAGCACCTGCGCCAGCATCAGCGCCACGCCCACGCTGGTCAGCGCCACACCGGCCGCCTGGGCGGCCTCGCCTGCAGCCAGTTGCAGGCGGTCGAGGGCGAAGAAGCCAACGGTGATCTGCGACACGGTCACGCTGAGCATGGCGCTGAAGGCCACCAGCAGTGGCCGGCGCAGGCGTGGGTCGGACAGCCGCACCGGGCTTGGCGCATGGCGCTGGGGCAGTGGCTGTGGCTTGAGTTTGAACAGCAGCACCACGAACGCCGTGGCCGGCAGCACCGACAGCACGTAGAACGGCAGGCTCAGGCTGTAGCGCGACAGCATTGCCGCCAAGGCCGGGCCGAGCACCAGGCCGACCGCGTTGGCGGCGCCCAGCGAGGCCATGGCCCGGGCCCGGCGCTGCGGTTCGACATGGTCGGCGATCAGTGCATTGCCGGCCACTGGCAGCGCCGCGTAGAAGGCGCCGATCAGGCCGCGGGTCAGCATGAGGCCGATGAACGTCAGGGTGGCCCCGGGCAGCCAGCGCAGGGCGCCGTCGATGAACAGGCACAGCAGCCAGTAGGCCAGGGTGAACCCGGCGCTGCCCAACAGCAGCACACGGCGCCGGCCGAGGCGATCGGCGGCGCGGCCCCAGGGCCGGGCCAGCAGCACCCAGACCACGCCGGCCACGGTGACCGCCGCACCGGCCTGCCAGGTGGCCATGCCCAGCAGGCGGGCGATCGGGCCGATCAGGGCAACGAAGGCCATCATCGACAGGGTGCAGGCCATGTTGACCAGCAGCAGTGGGCGCAGGTCGAGGGTGCTGGCCGGGGTGAGGGTGGCAGGGTCCTTTGCGACGTTCATGGGCAGTCCGGGGCAAATCAGCGAAATGAGCGCCGATGTTAGTAATAATTATTTACATCTGTCGACCCCGCGCGCCTGTCGGTGCTCATTCACCCCGGCGCAACGGGCCTGGCCACATGCTACGCAACACGCCGTCGCGGCGCACCAGGGCATGCATCAGCGCCGCGCCCAAGTGCACCAGCACAGTGGCGAACAACAGGTAGCCGGCCCAACCGTGGGCCTGGCGCAGTACGGCGTACAGTTGCAGGTCGTGGGGGGCGATGGCAGGCAACTGCAGCGGGCGTGGATAGCCGCCCGCCGAAAGCATCGCCCAGCCCAGCAGCGGCATGGCCAGCATCAGGGCGTACAGCAGCAGGTGCGAGGCGCCGGCGGCCAGGCGTTGAATGGCGGGCAGGTCGCGCGGCAGCGGCGGGTGAGGCAGGCTCAGGCGCAGGGTGATACGCAGTAGCACCAGCACCAGCAGGGCCAGTCCGGTGGCCTTGTGCAGTTCGACCATCAATGGATGATGGGTGGACAGGTCGCTGACCATGCTCACGCCGATGAACAACATGGCCAGGATCAGCACCGCCATCAGCCAGTGCACCAGGCGGGCCAGGGGGTGGAAAGCGGCGGGGGTCATGGGCGGGCTCCTTCGCTCAGGGCTTCATGGCTGCGGCGGTTGAACGACACCGAGTAGGCCGCCGAGCGGGCGGCGAGGATCGGGTCGTCGGACGCTTCGATGCCGTGGGGCAGGATCAATGGGTCGAAGTTGAGGTCGCGGCAGGCACCCTGTTCGGGGCCGTCCACCTGCTCCAGCACCAGGGTGCCGGCGTCGATGCTGCGCCGCTCGCTGGGCCAGGGGCGGGCCGGGTCGTTGACCGGGTCGCCGGGTTCGGCCAGGGTCAGGCGCAGGGTCCAGCGCAACGGGCCTTGAGCCAGGCGCTGGGCGAGGTCGTGCTGGAGGAATTGCTTGTCATCGACCTGGGCGGGCAGGGCGGCGAACGGCGTCTGTGGCTCCAGCGTCCAGCGCACCGGGTGCTTGTTGCCGTGGTCGTCGATCAGGCGGAAGGCGTTGATGCTGTTGTAGGCGGTACTGGCAAAGCTGTCGCTGGGTTTGTAGGCCGCCGCCCATTGGCGGAACGCCGCGCTTTCAGGGTGGGCGGCAAAGAATGCCTGGAGCCTGGCCGGGTCGGGCTTGCCGGTGGCCGCAACCGGGGTGCTGGCCAGCACTTGGTCATAGAAGGCTTCGGGCGTGCTGACCGCCAGCACTGGCGGGTTGTTCATGCCGGTACGCCAGACCTGGCCGTCATCGCTGGCGAGCTCGATGGCCAGGCTGCGCACCGGTACCGCGGTGTCCGGGGCGAACGGGTTGGCACCGCCGATGGCGAAGCGGCCGATCACCGGCACCTTCTGCTGGCTGAACACCCGGGCCGTGGAAAACGCCGTGGCCTGGCCGCTGCTTTGGAAGTAACCGCTGACGCACAGGCCCTTGGCGTGGTTTTTCCGGTAGCCGGGGTGATGGCCGGCCTGGGCTTCAAAGGTGTCGATGATGCGCTGGGGCGTGAGCCTGGCGGCGCCGATCCAGCCAGCGGCATAGGCGAAACCCGCGCCGAGGGCGGCCAGCGTGACGCCGATGGCGGCCAGGCGCAGGGCTTTGGCGGGGCCGTGCAAGGGTGTGTTCATGGGGCGATCCGGTGGCGGTGAATGAGCCGGTACGACGGGCGGCCCAGTCTTTTATTCCGGATCAGGGAATAGATTTTCCCTTGCGCCGTCTGCCTCTTACACTGACTGCCCAATGGGGCCTGGAACCCGACCATGCACGACCTGGACGATCATCAATGGCGCGAGCTGCTGCAGCGCCTGCGCCGCTTCGCCCTGTGGCTGACCCGCGAAGCCAGCAGCGCCGACGACCTGGTTCAGGCCACGGTCGAGCGCGCCCTCAGCCGGCGCGCCCAGCAGCGCGAGATGGACAGCCTGCGGCCTTGGCTGTTCACCATCCTTTACCGGCTGTTTCTCGACGGCAAACGCCGCGAACGCCTGCATACGCGTTGGCTGGCCTGGTTCGGCCGCAGCCAGGCCGAGGAGCCGCTGGGCGGTGATACCGAGAGCATCGTGCTGGCCCAGGCCGACTTGCAGGCGTTCGCGCGGCTGTCGGCCGAGCAACGGGCGTTGCTGTTGCTGGTCAGCGTCGAGGGTTTGAGCTACAAGGAGGCCGCCGAAACCCTGGGTATTCCCATCGGCACGGTGATGTCGCGCCTGTCGCGCGCCCGCGCCGCCTTGCGTGAACTGACCGAGGGCAACCCGGCGCCAACGTCCCTGCGGAGACTCAAATGACCCGTCTGATCCCCACCGAGCATGAGCTGCATGCCTACATTGACGAACGCCTGACGCCTGAGCGCCGGGCGGAAGTGGCGGCCTGGCTGGCAGCCAACCCGCAGGAAGCGGCGCGGATCGAGGCCTGGCGCAACGATGCTCGGCGTCTGCGGGCGGCTTTGGCGGGGTTTGCAGAGCGTCCCGTCGACCCTGAACTGGATCTTGCCCCGCTGCGTCGTCGCCTGCGCCAGCGCCGGCAGCGGCGGTTGGCCTCGGCGGCGGTGCTGGTGCTGGCGGTGGGCTTGGGTGGGCTGGGGGGCTGGCAGGCGCGGGAGGCAACGCTGGTAGTCGCTGGGTTGCCCATGGCCGATGCGGTGCAGGCGCACCGGATGTTTGCCGAGGCGTCCGCGCTCGATATCCAGGCGAGTGATCCGGGGCGGTTGCAGGCTTGGCTGGGGCGGCACTTCAATCGGGTCGGGCAGTTGCCTGATCTGAGCGGGTATGGCTTCCAGCCGGTGGGGGCGCGGTTGTTGAGCAACGAGGTGGGGCCGGCGGCGTTGCTGGTGTTCGAGGATGGGCAGGGGCAGCGGGTCAGTCTGTTCTTGCGTTCGCCGGGGGAGCGGTTTGAGCGGATGCCTAGTGGGCAGCGGACCGATGGGGGGCTGGAGGCGCGGTATTGGTCCCATGGGGACTACAACTTTGCGTTGGTCAGTGCGGTGGATGATGGTCGGGGGGAGGCGTTGCGGCGGGCTTTGGATCTGAGTTTGTGAGTTGGTTGCTGGTTGCTGGTTGCTGGTTGCTGGTTGCTGGTTGCTGGTTGCTGGTTTTTGGGTGTTGGGTGTTGGTTTTGAGTTTTATATGCGCATTCATTTGTGATGTCGACGCGTAGTCACCTTTCCGCCCTTACGGCGGCCTACTTTGGTCTTGGCCAAAGTAGGCAAAGCCGCTCGCTCCCATCATACGGCCCCTACGCTGCGCTTCGGGGTCCCTTCGCTCCGGCGTCTTCCGGGCCCGCGCGGCCTCCGACTTGCTGCGCAAGTCTACATCTCGCGCCTTCGGCTGCGCCGAAGGGTGCTG
>NZ_JAVYJF010000043.1:0-18943 GCF_032621715.1 Pseudomonas sp. zfem004
GGGGCAAGCCCGCTCCCACGAGATCGCGTGGGAGCGGGCTTGCCCCGCGATGCGGCCACAACAACAATCACAGGAGATTCCCATGGGCAAACTCGCTCTCGCCGCCAAGATCACCCATGTACCCTCGATGTACCTGTCCGAACTGCCCGGCCCGCGCCAGGGCTTTCGCCAAGCGGCCATCGACGGCCATCTGGAAATCGGCCGGCGCTGCCGCGCGCTGGGCGTCGACACCCTGGTGGTGTTCGACACCCACTGGCTGGTCAACGCCAACTACCACATCAACTGCGCACCGCACTTCGAAGGCCTGTACACCAGCAACGAACTGCCGCACTTCATCGCCAACATGAACTACGGCTTCCCCGGCAACCCGGAACTCGGGCGCATCCTGGCCGAGGAATGCAACCGCCTGGGCGTGGAAACCATGGCCCACGACGCCACCACCCTCGCCCCGGAATACGGCACCCTGGTGCCGATGCGCTACATGAACACCGACCAGCACTTCAAGGTGGTCTCGGTCTCGGCGCTGTGCACCTCGCACTACCTCAACGACAGCGCCCGCCTGGGCTGGGCCATGCGCAAGGCGGTCGAGGAGCACTACGACGGCACCGTGGCCTTCCTCGCCAGCGGCTCGCTGTCCCACCGTTTCGCCCAGAACGGCCAGGCCCCGGACTTTGCCACCAAGGTGTGGAGCCCGTTCCTGGAAACCCTCGACCATCGCGTGGTGCAGATGTGGCAGGACGGCGACTGGGCCGACTTCTGCGCGATGCTGCCGGAGTACGCGGTCAAGGGCCACGGCGAAGGCTTCATGCACGACACCGCCATGCTGCTCGGTGCCCTGGGCTGGTCGAAATACGACGGCAAGGCCGAAGTGGTAACGCCCTACTTCGGCTCGTCCGGCACCGGCCAGATCAACGCGATCTTCCCGGTCACCCCGCAGGATGGCAGCACCATCCCCGCCGCCCAGGCCTCCAACCCGGCCGGCGTCACCTCCACCAGCCGCCTGTAAGGAGCGCGCCATGCCCCATCTGGTCCTGCTCTACAGCCCGGACATCGAAGCCGACGCCGACATGCCCGGCCTGTGCCGCGCCCTGGCCGACTGCATGCTCGATCAACGCGACGAAAACGCCCGCCAGGTGTTCCCCACCGGCGGCACCCGGGTGCTGGCCTACCCTGCCGCCCACGCGGCGATCGCCGACGGCCAGGGAGCCTACGGCTTCGTCTACGCCAATCTGCGCATGGGCAGCGGGCGCAGCGCCACGGTGCACCAGCAGGTCGGCGAGAACCTGCTGGCCGTGCTGCGCCACCACCTCGACCCGCTGCTGGCGCAACGTCCAGTCGGCGTGACCCTGCAGATCGACGAAAGCCAGGCCCAGGTGTACGACGCCAAGCACAGCAGCCTGCACCCCCTGTTCAACCGGAATTCCTGAGGTTTTCAATGCTCGACGCCCACATCATCCAGCAAGCCGCCGCCCGCCTCGATCAGGCTGAACGCAGCCGCGAACAGGTTGGACAGTTCTCCCTGGAGCACCCTTCGATCAGCATCGAGGACGCCTACGCCATCCAGCGCGCCTGGGTCGCGCAAAAAATCGCCAGTGGTCGCAAACTGGTCGGCCACAAGATCGGCCTGACTTCACGGGCCATGCAGGTTTCCTCGAACATCACCGAGCCGGATTTCGGTGCGCTGCTCGACGACATGCTGTTCGACGAAGGCAGCGACATCCCCTTCGAGCGTTTCATCGTGCCGCGGGTCGAGGTGGAGCTGGCATTCATCCTCGGCAAGCCGCTCAAGGGCCCCAACGTCACCCTGTTCGATGTGCTCGACGCCACCGAGTGGGTGATCCCGGCACTGGAAATCATCGACGCGCGCATCCAGCAGGTCGACCCGCACAGCGGCGCCACCCGCAAGGTGTTCGACACCATCTCCGACAACGCCGCCAATGCCGGCGTGGTCATGGGTGGGCGCGCCGTGCGCCCCGGCGACATCGACCTGCGCAAGGTGCCGGCGGTGCTCTACCGCAACGGCGTGATCGAAGAATCCGGGGTGTCTGCCGCCGTGCTCAACCACCCGGCCAAGGGCGTTGCCTGGCTGGCCAACAAACTGGCCGCCTATGACGTGGGCCTCGAGGCCGGGCAGATCATCCTCGGTGGCTCCTTCACCCGCCCGGTAGCGGCCCGCCCCGGTGACACCTTCCATGTCGACTACGACCAGCTCGGCTCGATTGCCTGCCGTTTCGTCTGAGGACCGCCCATGGACATGCCCATCAACACCTTCAAGCAACGCCTGCGCAGCGGCCAGGCGCAGATCGGCCTGTGGCTCGGCCTGGCCGACCCGTATTGCGCTGAGCTGGCGGCCAACGCCGGTTTCGACTGGCTGCTGCTCGACGGCGAACACGCGCCCAACGACCTGCGCAGCCTGCTCGGCCAGTTGCAGGCCGTGGCGCCTTACCCCGGCCAGCCGGTGGTGCGGCCGGTGGTCGGCGACACTGCGCTGATCAAGCAGTTGCTCGATATCGGTGCCCAGACCTTGCTGGTGCCCATGGTCGAAAGCGCCGAGCAGGCTCGCCAGCTGGTGCGTGCGGTGCGCTACCCGCCGTACGGTGTGCGCGGTGTGGGCAGTGCGCTGGCCCGGGCTTCGCGCTGGAACAGCATCCCCGGTTACCTGGACCTGGCCGACGAGCAGGTATGCCTGCTGGTGCAGATCGAAAACCGCGAGGGGTTGGCGAACCTGGACGAAATCTGTGCCGTTGAAGGTGTGGATGGGGTGTTCATCGGGCCGGCGGACCTGAGCGCGGCCATGGGGCACCGGGGCAACCCGGGGCACCCCGAAGTGCAGGCGGCTATCGAAGAGGCCATCGTGCGGATTGGCCGGGCCGGCAAGGCGGCGGGGATTCTCAGTGCCGACGAGGCATTGGCACGGCGCTATATCGAGCTGGGGGCGGCGTTTGTTGCCGTGGGGGTGGATACCACCGTATTGATGCGGGGGTTGCAGCGGCTGGCGGGAGTATTCAAGGAAGGTGTGGTGAGCACGCCTGTCCAGGGCGGGGTTTACTGACGATCGCAATCGCGGGGCAAGTCGCAGCGGCGAACCGCCGCTCCCACGCGATCCCGTGGGAGCGGGCTTGCCCCGCGATAGGGCCCAACCAGGCTAAGCAGGCATCAGTGCAAAAGCGTTCGCCGATAGATGTGCTGTGCCTATCAGATCGAGCGCTGCAACCCTTTCGCCATACACATCCCCCCGTCACACACAATCAAATCCCTGGCACACTCAGGCAAGACACCTACCGCGCGTTAGGTGCCCAATAGCTGCCACAGCCAGCGCTTGTGCAAGCCCTGCTTCCTAACAATTCCAACTGTCCAGGCTGCGCCATGATCAACATCGAAACGCCCACCTATTACACCGCGACCAAAAAATACAACCTCAGCTTCCCCACCCTCGAAGCCGACATCGAAGCCGATGTGGTGGTGATCGGCGGCGGTTTCTCGGGCATCAACACGGCCCTTGAACTGGCCGAGAAAGGCATCACCAACGTCGTCGTGCTCGAAGCCCGCTACCTCGGCTTCGGCGGCACCGGGCGCAACGGCGGGCAGATCATGGCCGGCATCGGCCACGATCTGGAAAAGATCAAGAGCAGCGTCGGCGAACAGGGCCTGCGCGAGATCTTCGAGATCAGCGAGCTGGGCGCCGGCATCATCAAGGACCGCATCGCCCGCTACGCCATCGACGCCGATTTCTGCCACGGCTACGGCTACATGGGCTTCAACGCCCGCCAGGAAAAGACCCTGCGCGCCTGGGAGAAAGACTTCAAGGCGATCAACGGCAAGGACGAGATCCGCTTCCTCGGCGGCTCCGAAGTCAAGCAGATCATCGGCTCCGACGCCTACAGCAGCGCCCTGCTGCACATGGGCGGCGGCCACGTGCATTCGCTCAACCTGCTGCTCGGCGAGGCCCAGGCCCTGGTGGGCCATGGCGCGCGGATTTTCGAGCACAGCCCGGCGCTGGAAGTGCACTACGGCGAGCGCATCACCGTGCGTACCGGCCGTGGCTCGGTCAAGGCCAGCAAACTGCTGTGGGCCTGCGACAGCTTCCTCAACAAACTCGAACCCGAGCTGCACGCCCGCACCGTCAACACCTACGCCTTCCAGCTGATGACCGAACCGCTGTCGGATGAAATGATCCAGCGCATCAGCCCGATCCGCGGCGCCTACAGCGATATCCGCCCGGTGATCGACTACTACCGCGTCACCCGCGAAAACCGCCTGCTGTTCGGCGCCGCCACGCCATTCGTGGAGCACATCCCGAAAGACCTCAAGGCGTGGAACCGCAACCTGATGCTGAAGATTTTCCCGTACCTCAAGGACGTGCGCATCGACCTCGCCTGGGGCGGCCCGATGGCCACCAGCGCCAACCTGTTCCCGCAGCTCGGCACCCTGAGCAACCGCCCCAACGCCTTCTACGTGCAGGGCTATTCGGGCTTTGGCGTCACCCCCAGCCACATCATTTGCAAGATCCTCGCCGAAGGCATGAGCGAAGGCTCCAGCCGCTACGAGCTGATCAGCTCGGTCAAGCACGCGCGCATCCTCGGCAAGGACCACATTCGCCCGCTGCTGCTGACCGCCGGCAAGACCGTGCATCAGCTGTCGGGCTTCTTCAACGGCCGCCGTTGATCCTTTTTGAACTGACCAGGAGAACCACCATGACCCTTACCGCCGTCCGCCAAGGTGTGCAACTGTCCGAACTCGATGCCTGGGGCACCGTTGCCGATCTGGGCTCGACCATCCTCGAAGGCGAGGTCAAGTGCTACGGCAAGATGACCCATGGCGCGCCGACCGACCCGGTCAGCAGCGCTTACTTCGGTACCACCCAGGGCAAGTTCCGCATGGTCTACCCCTTCAGTGAACAGGCCGTGATCGTGACTGGGGAGATCCAGCTGACTGATGAATCCACCGGGCAGGTGACCCGATACAAGGCAGGCGATGCCTGGTTCGTGAGCAAGGGCACGCCGGTGTTGTGGGAAGTGTTGAGCGAGACTTTCGTAAAGCATTACCTCGCCGTCGCCTGATCCACCGCATCGCGGGGCAAGCCCGCTCCCACGCCAATATCGACGTTTGGCGTGGGAGCGGGCTTGCCCCGCGATCTTTTTTACCCTAACGCCCCGCCATCAGGGCCATCGCCCGGAAGTCCTTCGGCGACTGCTCGAACTGCTTCTTGAACGCCCGGCTGAAATGCGCCGAATCGGTGAACCCCCACTTGAACGCGATCGAGGTAATCGACTCGCGCTTAAGGAATGGGTTGGACAAGTCATCCGCACTACGCTTCAGCCGCGAACGCTGGATATAGCGGCAGACACTGTCACCCTCCTCCTCGAACACCCGGTACAGATGCCGCACCGAAATGCTCAGGCGTTCGGCCAGGTTGGCCGGCGTCAGGCCGGGCTGGCCCAGCGACTCGTCGATGACCTTCTGCACATAACCGCGCAGGTTGCTGCCACCCACACCGCCCGGCGCTACGCCATTGTGCTCGCCACGCTCGAAACCGGGCTCCAGCAGGGAAATGAAAGCCGACTGCAGGGCATCGCCTTGCGCACCGCCTGCGTCTTCCTCTTCGCGGCACAGCTGGTCCATCAGCAAATGCAGCATGCGCCCGCAGGCGTTGGTCGAGGAGATCTTGCCGAAGGCGGCGCCCTGCCCGGTCACGTGCTTGCGCACCTGCTCGCGGGACAGCGACAGCGAGACGTGCTCGATCAGCCCGAACGGCGTGATCTCGCACGGGCCGACCGAGTCCATCAACAGCAGATCGCCGGGTGACAGCTGCAAGCTCACACCGCCCTGGGTGATTCGCGAATAGCCCATGCGCTGGCTGACCAGGAAACAGTGCTGGTCGTCGTCACGGTCGGGGTTGTCGCCGAAACGGCGGATATTGCCGGCATTGGTGCGCAGGTTGGCCAGGGCCAGGCCTGCGCGATTGAAGGTGGCGATTTCACCGATGAACAGCGCTCGGTTGAACGCAAGCTCGGTCTGGAAGCGGCCGCACACTTGCTGCATGGCGGCGGTCCAACGGTCCAGGCCGTCGACTACGGGCTGGGTGCTGCAGTGGGAAACGGGCTGGGGCATGGCAACCTCCACACGCGGGCATTGTTGTTATGGGTCAATTGTTAACATGTTATCCATTGACGCACAACTGTCATCTGTTGGCCGGTGTAGAGAGCAGGTTATATGCCAAGTTTGCATAGGGGTCGAAAATGCAGGGGGACGCGATCTCCAGTAGGAGCGGCCTTTGTGTCGCGAAAGGGCCGCAAAGCGGCCCCCGATTTCAAAGCTCACGCAAGATTCGCTGCAGCGCCTCGAAGGCCTGCCAGAGATACCCGCGCTGATCAGCGCCGAGCGGGATGTAGCGGCGGAACGCGGGCACCCGGTTGACCACCTCACTGGCTCCCATATGCTCCAGGGTGACCTGCCACTGGCCACCCTCGCAGCCAATGCTCAGACGCTTGAAGTCCAGCGGCATCAGCGCAGCCTGCAAGGCACTGTCGCCGGCGATACGCGCCTGCAGCAGGTCGAACAGAGCCTTGTCACCACCGCGCTGGCGACAGCCCAGGCCGGTACGGCGCAATGCCCCGCGGTGATGCATGTCCAACTGCACCGTGCCCTGCCCCGAGGCAGGCACCCGCAACCTGAACTCGCACATCACCAGATGCATCAGCAGGTGGCTTTCGGTGCGTTCATGCACCTCGACCACCGGGCCATCCTGCCGGTAGGTAAAGGTGAGCAGAGATGCCCCGGATTGCAAATCCGTCAAACCGATGTTGCGCTGCAGCCGCGCCAGGGTCGCCCCGGGCCGGTAGCCAGCCGGGGCGCGGGGGCCGGTCAGGCGCTCAAGCCAGCTTGCCGACATGCCGCACCTGCTCATTGTGGAAGTGACCGGGCTCGGCACCGAACTCTTTCTCCAGTACATCCTCGACCCGCGCAGGCGTGAACGGGTTGACCTTCTGCACGCAAAGCGTCCAGAACAGCGCGTAGGCCGCCGTGGCCCCCAGCATTACGGCAAACGGCACATACACATCGGCGGGGTTCATGCCCGGCGGGGTGATGAACCACATGCCCAGCAAGATGCCGATGCTGGAGACGATCTGCGGCAGCGGGAACAGCGGCGAGCGATAGGCGCGCGGCAGGTCCGGCCGGCGAATGCGCAGGATCACCACCGACAGCGTCACCAGCAGGTAGGCCGTGCTCCAGGCGCACACCGCCGCCAGCACCAGGTGCAGGATGTTGTCGGTGTTGCCGCCCAGGTACCAGGCGTGCAGGCACGGGATCAACGCCACCACCAGGATGCACAGCAGCGGCGTCTTGAAGCGCGGGTGCAGGTAGCTGAACACCTTGGGCAACGCCCCATCCACGGCCATGCCGTAAAGGATCCGCGGCACACCGGCCATCAGCGTGTTGATGGTGGCCGCACCGGCGAACAGGAAGCCAACGCCCAGCCACACCGGGCCGATATCGCCCATCACCTGCTCGGCGAAGCGCGGGATGGCCATGGGCGTGTCCAGCAGGTGCACGCCGCTGGCGGCGTCGAGCAGCACGTTCTCCACCTGGCGCTTCATCGCCGCGCCGTAGATGAACATGCAGCTGGCCACGCCGAACAGGCCCAGGGCCATGGCCTTGGGCATCACCCAGGCCGAACGGCGCAGCTCCGGGGCCAACGGGGTGACGAACTCGCAGCCGACGAACATGAACATGGCCATGCCCACCAGCGAGAGAATGGTCATCAGGTCGGTGCCGACCATCGAGACACCGAACGGCCCTTCCAGTTGTACCGCCGGCGCGGCCAGCAAGCCGAGCACGCCGAACACCATCAGCGTGGTCCACATGCCGAAGGTCAGCACCACCTCGGCGCGGCCAAAGGCGCTGACGCCAAAAGCGTTGAGCACGCCGAACGCGAGCACGAAGCCCACCCCCAGCAGCCAGGAGCCGCCGGCAGATTCGGCAAGGGTGTTGAGGTGCTCGAAGTTCACCAGTGCCATCACCCCAGAAAGGATGGTCTCGGCGGTGCCGGCGAACACATGCACGATCAGGTAGGCCGACAAGGTGCCGGTGATGGCGAAGAAACGGCCCAGGCCGCAGTTGATGTAGTCGTACACGGAGCCGGTGGTCGGCAGGATCGCCGCCGCTTCGGCGAAGGTGGTCGACTGCGCGAGCATCATCACGGCCGCGATCACCATGGCCACGGCGAAGGCGCTGCCGCCAATGCCGAAGCCCATGGTGGCGGTGAGGATCACGGGGCTGGCCATGATCAGGCCGACGGTGCTGGCCAGCGCGGTGGGGAAGCCGACGCTGCCGCGGTTGAGGTGCTCGGTGAGCTTATTGTTGATTGTCATGGGGTGGGCCCTGGCTGGACGAGGGAAAGATGACGGCTTGCCGGGCGCGCCGCAAGTGCTGGCGATCGCCACGAGTTCGGTAAAGGTGTTCGGCATCCATCGCGGGGCAAGCCCGCTCCCACGCTAGCCTTCGTGGGAGCGGGCTTGCCCCGCGATGGGCTCGACACCACTACCCGATCACTTTGACTTTCCCCGCCACGGCGGTCTTGCCACTGCCTGCCGCCTTGTTTGTTGCTGGCTGCCAGTTCAGCCCTGCAGCATTGCCTGAATCTGCTGGGTCGCCTGGCGAGTGCTTTCGGCAAGCTTCTTCACCTCGTCGGCCACCACCGAGAAGCCACGCCCCACCTCCCCGGCCCTGGCGGCCTCGATGGCAGCGTTGAGGGCCAGCAGGTTGGTCTGTTCGGCAATACTGCGGATCACCCCCACGGCGGTGGCGATCCGGGCATAGGTGGCCTCGTTGTGCGCCTGCAACTGCTGGTGGCTGGCCTGGGCGTTGCGCTCGTCGCTGATGTCGCGTACTGCGCCCAGCACGCGCACCAGCACGCCCTGCGCGTCCCGCACCGCTCGGCCGCGCTCGCGGCACCAGATGTAGCCGCGCTGCTTGTGACGCATGCGATATTCGAACACGTATTCCCCGCTGGCGCGGGCGCCGAGGATCTCGCGCTCGAAGATGGCCATGATCTGCGCCAGGTCGTCAGGGTGGGTAATGCCGACCTGGGCATCCCAGCCATCGGCCAGTTCCTTCGGGCCGTAGCCCATCACCGCGCGGAAGGCATCGGACAGGCGCATGCGACTGTGCGGGTGGTGCACGTCACCCTGGGCGACCTCGATGTCCCAGGTGCCCTCGGTCAGGGTGGTTTGCAGCAGGCTCCAGAAATGCGCCTGGCGCTGGTGCCCTTCGCTGGCCTGCAGCTGTTGATCCAGTTGTTCACGCAGCAGGGCACATTCGCCCTGCAACTGCTGTTGTGCCGCTTGCTGCTGCGCGTGCAGCCGTTGCTGGCTGGCCAGCGTTTCGCCCAACAGTTGTAGCTCTTCTGCCTGCGTTTGCAGCTGCCGCGCCTGGTCTTGGCGCTGCTGCTCCACTGTTTGCAGGGCTTGCAACAAGGGCGGGTGGCGGCGCACCTCCACCAGGCTTTCGGCAATCTCGCCGCGGCCAAAGCGGGTCAGCGCCTCGGCCAGCGTGGCCACCCAACGTTCATTGCGAAACAGCATTCACGCCCCCTTGAGCCATCGAGTAAAAGCGCGAGTTCAACCCAAGTCGGCAGCCGTCGTCTTGCGCCGGCCTGCCGTTGGCTTGACCTTGGCTGCCAGGGTTTAGCCGCTGATGATCGCCTTGAGCACGGTCTTGAAGGTCTCCAACTGCTGCTCACTGAATTGGCCGAACACCTGGTCCTGCTGGGCCTTGGCAATGCTCCACAGCCCCTCGGTCTCGATACGCCCGGCCTCGGTCAGGCACACCCGGCCGTTGTCGTCGGTGACCAGCCCCTTGCGGGTCAGGTTGGCAATGGCCTCGGTCACTTCGCGTTCGGGCATCGCCACTTCGCCCAGCAGCTCGGCCTGGGCCAGGCCGGCGTCGTGTTCCAGCACCATCAGCATGCGCGCCTCGCTGGTGCGCAGGCCGGTGGCCAGCTGACGCGGCTGGTAGCTGGCCTGGTAGGCGCGCAGGGCCTGGGTCATCAGGTAGTACAGGTTGTGCTGCAAACGGCCCTGGAAGTGGCTGCTGGCCGGCGTGCCTTCCGCGCGCTGGGTCATCCGCGTGTGCGGCAAGACCATGGAATAAGCGCCCTGGTGGTACAGCAGCGGCGAACGGCCGAGGTCGTCGAAGGCCAGCACCTTGCCAACCAGGATCCAGTGGTCGCCGCCGTCCAGCTGCTGGAACTTCTGGCAGCGAAAGCGCGCCGCGCAGTCGGGCAGCAAGGGCGCGCCGCCCTCGCCTGCCTGGTAATCGATGCCGGCAAAGCGGTCGTCACTGGGGCGGGCGAAGGTGTTGGACAGGTCGATCTGGTCGGCAGCCAGCACGTTGACGGCAAAGTGCTCGGCGGCGTCGAACACCGCGTGGCTGCTGGAGCGTTTATCGATGCTCCAGAGAATCAGCGGCGGGTCGAGGGACACCGAGTTGAAGCTGTTGGCTGTGACGCCGACCTTGTTGCCAGAGGCATCGGCGGCAGTGATCACGGTGACGCCGGTGGCGAAGTTGCCCAGGGCGCGGCGGAAAGCACGGGTGTCGAAGGGGGTGGACATGCAAGGCTCCAGTTTTTGTTATTGGGCTGAGGGCCTCATCGCTGGCAAGCCAGCTCCCACAGGTTACAGCGCAGTCCTGTGGGAGCCGGCTTGCCGGCGATGGGGGCGACGCGGTCGGTCAGGTCATCGCCGGATCCGGCTCCAGCCCCATCAGCTCGCGGCCGAGGATCTGCGCGCAGACGTCGTAGTCGGTGTAGGCATGGGCACCGGTCATGTGCGCATCGCGGAACAGCCGCTGCATCTCGCTGCTGTCGAACCAGGCGCCGCCACCGGCGGCTTCCATCAGCCGGTCCACGGCCTGGATGCACAGCTTGACCGCATAGCCCTGGTTGGTGCGCCAATAAGCCAGTTCGGTACGGGTGGGGTATTGGTGGCGTGCGCTGAAGTCGGCGATCTGCTCCCAGCTTTTCTCCAGCAGCGCACGGGCCGCGGCGACCTGGTGGGTGGACTCGGCCAGGCGCATCAGCGCCGGGGTGGCCGCGCCCACCGCCGCGCCGGTGTAGGCCCGCACGCGGTTGCGGGTCTTGTCCTTGAAGGCTTCGAGCATGCGCTCGGCGATGCCCAGGCTGACGGTGGAGAAGCCGCTGGCGAAGTACGGGCGGTACGGGTTGAAGTAGATCGCGCTGTCCGGGTACAAGCCGAAGCCCGCCGAGGTGCCCTCCATCATGTCCTTGGCCTTCTGGATACGGTGCTCGGGCACGAAGGCGCGCTCGACGATCAACGTGCGGCTGCCACTGGCGCGCATGCCGGCGGCGAACCAGTCGTCGCGGATCTGGTAGCCACTGCGCGGCAGCACGGCAAAGCAGTAGTCCTGGCCGCCCTGCGAGTTGGCGCGGCGAAAGCCCATGATCGCCCACTCGGCATGATCACAGCCGCTGCTCCAGCCCATCTCGCCGCTGAACAGCACGCCGCCCTCGACCTCTTCGGTACGACCGAACGGGGCGATGCTGCTGCTGGCAGTGGCGTGCGGGTTGTCGCCCCAGACTTCGTCCTGCAGTTGCTTGGGGAACATCGCCAGTTGGTGGCTGTGGGTGCACAGCAGGCTCATGGCCCAGGCGGTGCTGGCGCAGGCGCCGGCCAGGGCGGCGATGCATTCGGCGAACTGCGGCAGGCTGATTTCCAGGCCGCCATAGGGCTTGGGCAGGAAGGCCTGGTGCAGGCCGATGCCTTTGAGCAGAGCAATGTTGTCGGCGGGCACGGTACGCTCGCGCTCGGCCTGGTCGGCGCGGGCGGCGATGGCCGGCAGCAGGGGCTTGAGGTCTTCGAGCAGGGAGTTTGGCTTTTTCATGGTCTGGCTCATTGTTATTGGACCCTGGCGAGCGCTGCCTAGTGGTGACGGCTCGCTGATGAATGCCGGGTCAGTATGGGAGCCTGCGGTACGGTGGAAAATGCAACTTCCGCACCTCGGATTGTATTTTTCATGGGGTGGTTTTGTGGCTGGCAGGCAGGGTCATGGGGGTGGCAGGGGTAGGCAAGAACGCCAAGAACGCAGGCTTTAGGCTCGGGATATGAATACGTCCCTATCGCGGGGCAAGCCCGCTCCCACGCAACCCGATTCGCAACCTGGGCGAAAGGCGTGGGAGCGGGCTTGCCCCGCGATCGAACACGGTCTTACGGAGCCCAAAGCATGAGCGACATCCCCCTCCTCCCCAGCGTTACCGCGTTCCTCGCCCGCCACCACGGCCTTTACATCCACGGCCAGGCCATCGCCAGCCAGTCGAGCGCCAGGATCAAGGTGGTCAACCCGGCCAATGGCGAGGCCGTCGCCACGGTGGCCAACGCCTGCCAGGCCGATGTCGAGCAGGCTGTCGACTCCGCCCGCCAGGGCTTCAACGCCTGGTCGCGCACCAGCCCCGCTGCCCGCGCCGCGGTGCTGTTCAAGCTGGCTGACCTGCTCGAGGCCAACCGCGAAGAGCTGGCCCAGCTGGAAACCCTGCAATCGGGCAAGCTGATCAACATCGCCCGTGCCTTCGAGGTGGAACAGGCCGCGCACTTCTTGCGCTACTACGCCGGCTGGGCGACCAAGATCACCGGCCAGACCATCACCCCGTCGCTGCCTTCGTTCGCCGGCGAGCGCTACAGCGCTTTCACCCTGCGCGAGCCGATCGGCGTGGTGGTGGGCATCGTGCCGTGGAACTTCGCCACCATGATCGCCATCTGGAAGCTCGCTTCGGCCCTGACCACCGGCTGCAGCATCGTGCTCAAGCCCAGCGAGTTCACCCCGCTGACCCTGCTGCGTATCGCTGAACTGGCCACCGATGCGGGCCTGCCAGCAGGCGCGCTCAACGTGCTGACCGGCGGCGGCCTGGTGGGTAAAGCGCTGGTCGAGCACCCCGGCACCGACAAGGTGTCGTTCACCGGCTCCGTGCCTACCGGCATCGCCGTCGGCCAGGCGGCCATGGGCGCCAAGCTGACCCGCGCAACCCTGGAGCTGGGCGGCAAGAACTCGGTGGCGTTCCTGCCCGATGTCGGCATCGACAAGGCGGTGGACGGCATCATCGAAGCGGGCTTCCTGCATTCCGGGCAGATCTGCGCGGCAGGTGAGCGCTTCTTCGTCCATCGCTCGCGGATCGAGCCGATGCTCGAAGCGCTGTCGCAGCGTTTGGGGCAGCTGAAAACCGGCTCGCCACTGGATGAGAGCACCCAGTTCGGCCCGGTCGCCAACAAGCCACACCAGCTCAAGCTGGCCGAGCTGTTCGCCACCGCCCGCGCCGAAGGCAGCCAGATCATCCATGGC
This sequence comes from Pseudomonas sp. zfem004, assembly GCF_032621715.1. NCBI lineage: Bacteria > Pseudomonadati > Pseudomonadota > Gammaproteobacteria > Pseudomonadales > Pseudomonadaceae > Pseudomonas > Pseudomonas sp. zfem004. Next base: position 13,351 of record NZ_JAVYJF010000043.1, read on the forward strand.
GGGCACATCGGCGACGGCCCGGGCTGCTTCGTTGAGCCTACGGTGATCCTCGCCAACAGCGCCGCCGACACCCTGCTCAACCAGGAAACCTTCGGCCCGGTGGCGACCTTCCTGCCGTATGACGACGAAGAACAACTGCTGCAGTTGATGAACGCCACGCCCTACGGCCTTTCGGCCAGCCTGTGGAGCAACGACCTGGGCAAGGCCATGCGCCTGATCCCGGAGATCCAGGCCGGTACGCTGTGGGTGAACATGCACACCCTGCTCGACCCGGCGGTGCCCTTTGGCGGCATCAAGGCCTCCGGCATCGGCCGTGAGTTCGGCTCGGCGTTCATCGACGACTTCACCGAGCTCAAGTCCGTGATGATCCGCTATTGAACCTGCACGACAACCTGGGCCGCTACTGCCTGCAGGCGTTCAGCCAGCAGGTGCCGGCGTCACTGGCGGCGTTCTACCGCATCGATGCCGGCCAGCAGGCCTGCGATTTCCTGTTGCAGGACCTGCAGGCGCCCATGCATGCGTGCTACCTGCAGCACTACCGCGACTACGACCCGCTGCAACCGGCGCGCTGCCTGGCCATCGGCACGCCGGTGGTATCGCTGCGCCAGGGTTTGGCCCACCTGCCCGAAGCCCAGGGCAACACCTACCGAGGCTTCCTGGCCCGGCACCAGGTGGTGGATGTGGTGGAGATCATCGCCCAGGTCGGCGGCCGGCCGTTGGCCGGGGTGTCGCTGTTGCGCCGCGCAAGCCAGGGCGAGTTTCGCCCTGACGAGCTACAGCGCCTGCTGCCCCTGCACGGGCTGATGCAACTGGCGGTGGCCAGCCAGCCCTTGGTGCAAAGGCCGGCAGCGGTCGAACTCACCCCCCGCGAACGGCAGATCGCCGAACTGCTGCGCCAAGGCCACAGCAACAAGCTGATCGCCCGGGCGCTGGAGGTTGGCCTGCCGACCGTCAAGACCCACCTGATCAACCTGTTCCGCAAGCTCGGAGTGAGCAACCGCACCGAGCTGGTGGCGTTGCTGTTCCTGTGACTCAACCTTCCGGTTGATACCGGGCCGCAGCGCCGCGTTGCACCCTGTGGGCACCTAAACCCCAGGAGTCACGCACATGACCAAACCCTCCGACTGGATCACCGTAGGCGCCCTTGCCGAGGGCTTCGCCCCGCAAGCCTTCATCCTGCCGCAACGCGCCGACCTGAGCGGGCGCAGCCTCAGCCTGCACTTCGCCAATGGCTGGCTGATCGAGCACCGCTTCGACACCGAACAGCTGCACTGGCACGCCGCCGACGGCCATAGCCAGGGCACGGCCAGCTACCGCGCCACCTCGGTGCGCGACGGCATCTACCTGGTGGACTTCATCAAGCACGAAGGCGGCCAGGCCTGGTCGGTATCGCTGGTGCTCGACACCCTCAGCCAATCCTTCACGGCCGTGCTTGGCCGCTTGCCGGGCCAGGCCCGCACCCAGCGCGGGCTGTACGACCTGGCCCTGGCGGGCGAAGCACTGACCGGCGTCGAGGCCACTTTCCTGCATGGCACCCTCGACCGCCCCTGGCAGGACGGTGCCTGCCCGCACACGCCGACCCGTGAGCTGGTGGGGCTGCGCAATCACTACCGCTACAGCCCGACCGAAGAGTACGAGCACATCTACCTCAACCCCGACTACTACAGCTGGCAGTGCCTGAAGGGTGTCGAGCAGGGGCTGTGCGACACCGACCGTGCCCATTACTACAAGATCGCCGAGCAGCTGTACCTGTTCGTCTGGTGCGAGAAGATCGTGCCGACCCTGGGCCTGGTGATGATCGACCTGCAGCAGCACCGCAGCGACGGCAAGATCTTTGGCTACCAAGGCGGCAGCTTCGATGCCCTGGCCAACTTCCCGGTGTCGTCGTATTGCCGGGTGGTCAACCGCACGGAGTACCCGCAGTGAGCCGCAGCGTGCTGATCACCGGGGCCGGCAGCGGCATTGGTGAAGCCTGCGCCCTGCGCCTGGCAGCCCAGGGCTGGCAGGTGGCGCTGGTGGGCCGCCGCCGCGCGGCGCTGGAGCGTGTCGCCCAGGCCACCGGCGGCCTGGTGCTGGCGGGTGATGCAGCCGACAGCGCCACCTGGCGCGGCTTCATCGAACAGGTGGATGCGCGTTTCGGCGGCCTGGACGCCGTGATCGCCTGCGCCGGCGGCCATGGCCTGGGCCGGGCCACCGAGACCAGCGACGAAGCCTGGCAGGCGGCACTGCGCAGCAACCTCGACAGTGCCTTCCACACCGCCCGCGCCTGCCTGCCGCTGCTGATGCGCCGCCGCGGCAGCCTGGTATTGCTGGGTTCCATTGCATCGTTGGCAGCCGGGCCCGAGGTGTGCGGCTACACCACGGCCAAGCACGCGCTGGTCGGCCTTAGCCGTTCGCTGGCCCGCGACTACGGCCCGGCCGGCGTACGGGTGAACTGCGTCTGCCCAGGCTGGGTGCGCACGCCCATGGCCGATGAGGAAATGCAGGTGCTGATGGCCCATCACCAGGAAGACCTCGAGGCTGCCTACCGCAGGGTCACGGCCGACGTGCCTCTGCGCCGCCCGGCCAGCAGCGACGAGATCGCCGCCGTGTGCGAGTTCCTGGTCAGCCCGGCGGCGAGCATCGTCACTGGCGCGGTACTCACCGCCGACGGCGGTGCGACCGTGGTCGATGTGCCCACCCTGCCCTACACCCGCCTGGCGCCACAGCCATGAGCGCCCGTTACGGCTTCAACGGGCGCACGGTGCTGGTGACCGGTGCTGCGGGTGGCATCGGTCAGGCCATCGTCGAGGGGTTTGCCCATGCTGGCGCGCGCGTGATTGCAGTGGACCTCGACCCGGCTGCACTGCGCCAGGTGGTCAAGGTGCAGCTCGCATTGGGCCATGAGGTCGAGGGGCTGGCCGTGGACCTCGCCGACGAGCAGGCAATCGCCACCCTGCTGGGCGGGCTGGAACGCCTCGACGTGCTGGTGCACAACGCGGCGTATTTTCCGCTCACACCGTTCACCGAGATCACCCCGGCACTTCTGCAACGCACGCTGGCGGTCAACCTGGGCGCGCTGTTCTGGCTGACCCAGGCGGCACTGGGGCTGTTCCGTCGCCAGGGCGGCGGCTGCGTGCTGGCCACGTCATCGGTGACCGGCCCACGGGTGGCCTACCCAGGCCTGAGCCATTACGCCGCGTCCAAGGCCGGGGTCAATGGTTTCATCCGCAATGCCGCGCTGGAGCTGGCCCCCTTGAACGTGCGGGTCAACGGCGTCGAGCCGGGCATGGTGCGCACCCCGGCCATGGGCAACCTCGGCGACCCGGCCCTCAATGCGCGAATCGCTGCCGGGGTGCCGCTCGACCGCCTGGGCGAACCCAGCGATATCGCGGCGGCGATGCTGTTCCTCGCCTCGGACGCGGCTGCCTACATCACCGGCCAGACCCTGATCGTCGATGGCGGCGCCACCCTGCCCGAAACCCTGGCCAGCCCCTGAGCCGACCTGGCGGCGACGTGCAAGTGCGCTGGCAGCCACGGGCAAGACCCACCCCGGCGATCCACGCGCTAATGGCCCGTCGCTTCAGACACCTCTGCCTCCACAACAACGCGGCACCCAAGACCGCACACAACAAACGAGGAACGATCCATGCGTCTCACTCCACGTCGCACCGCGCTGGCCACCGCCCTGGCGCTGCTGGTCAACGGCCAGGCGACCTCGGCCTACGAGCTGTATGCCGACGACGACACCCACCTGAACGCCGATATGCTGGCGGTCTGGGGCATGTTCAACAGCCGCCACAACTACGACGGCACCCCTGGCGGCTCGACCTGGCGCGAAGGGTTCATCAAGTACGGCCTGAGCGGCGACCAGGGCCTGGCCGGCAATGGCAGCCTGTATGGCGCGTTGAACTGGGTCAGCTCCGGCGCCTGGGGCGATGGCGATGCCGGCGGCAACCAGGATGGCAGCGAACGCACCACCAAGATCGAGGATGCCTACCTGGGCTGGCGATCAGGCGACCTGTTCCCGCTGTTGGGCAAGGATGGCGTGGATGTCTCCGGTGGCCGCCAGGTGATCAAGCTGGGTAACGGGTTCCTGATCAACGATGACGGCCCCAACCTCGGCAAGGGCCCGGCCGATGGTCAGCTGAACCGCGGTGGTGGTTTTTACCTGGGCGCCCGTCATGCATTTGATCGCACGGCCATGTTGCGCCTGGGGGGTAATGAGGGGCTGCACGGCAGTGTGTTGTGGTTGAAGTCCGATAACCGGGCGCAGGCCGAGACCGAGCTGGCGGCCGGGACCCTGGACTACACCCATGAGCTCGGCACCCTGGGTTTGACCTACATCCACGGGATCGACGTTGCCGATCAGTGGGCCAGCGAGTTCCAAAAGGCCCGCAAAGGCATGGACGTCTATAGCCTGCGGGGCGAAGGCAGTGCCGGGCTCGAGAACACCCGCCTGGCCTTTGAGTACGCCTGGCAGGACAAGCGCGGCGGCCACGAAACGGCCTGGTACGCCGAGGCGGACTACACCTTCGCCGAGGCGCCCTGGGCACCGCAACTGACTTACCGCTACACGCGTTATTCGGCGGGTTGGGATTTGCTGTTTACCGGGCTTTCCGGTGGTTATGGCACCTGGATACAGGGTGAAGTGGCGGGCAACTATGCGGGGCCGTTCAATACCAATAGCGGGATTCACCATATCGGGCTCAAGGCCACGCCGCGGGACAATGTGACGGTCGGGGCGTTGTTCTTTGACTTCAATACGGTGCGTACCCGGGACACGCTCAATCTCGATGCCCAGGAGCTGGATGTGTATGTGGAGTGGGCGGTGAACGAGCACCTGATCGTTACGCCGTTGGTGGGGCTGTTCAAGCCGCGCAGGGATGAGAGCAATGGCGGGAATCAGGTGGGGAGTGGGACCAATGTGTATAGCCAGTTGACGGTGGCGGTGCCGTTTTGAGGGTGTAGGTGGGTGCTTTGGCTTTGGCTTTGGCTTTGGCTTTGGCTTTGGCTTTCAGAGTGTTGGTTTTGATAGATGTATGCGCATTCGGCGGCGATGGCGACGCTTAGTCACCTTTCCGCCCTTACGGCGGCCTACTTTGGTCTTGGCCAAAGTAGGCAAAGCCGCCCGCTCCCATCATACGGCCCCTGCGCTGCGCTCCGGGGTCCCCTCGCTCCGGTGCCTTCCGGGCCCGCGCGGCCTCCGACTTGCTACGCAAGTCTACATCTCGCGCCTTCGGCTTACGCCGAAGGGTGCTGCGCACCAGGGCCCTCCAGTCACCTCCACTCGGCCTCCTGAAGTCGCAATTTGTGTTGCCTGGACTATCGCGCGCTTAGAAGCAAAATCAAGAGCAGATCAAGAGCAGATCAAGAGCAGATCAAGAGCAGATCAAGAGCAGATCAAGAGCAGATCAAGAGCAGCAATGCGTATATCTGAGCCTGGCTGTTGTTTATGTATTATTTATTCGGGCCCTATCGCCGGCAAGCCGGCTCCCACAGGTACAGCGCAAGTCTGTGAGTTTCGCACTAACCTGTGGGAGCTGGCTTGCCAGCGATTGCAATCCTGAGTTCCCAACCAATCCAACTAGCGACAGCTAACGCCAGCCCAGGC
>NZ_JAVYJF010000044.1:0-15279 GCF_032621715.1 Pseudomonas sp. zfem004
ATTAAGGCTCGTCGGGCGCGACTTTCATCGAGGCGCGGGACTGACCTCCCACACGACGCCGTATAGATTGACGCAAACCAAACTCACGCACATCTCGCTACAGTATTGCAGAAATGGGGGTAACCATAGATGTGGGAGCTGGCTTGCCAGCGATGCGCCGCGCGGGCGGCGCTCGATCTTGTAGACGCTGCAAATCTTTCGTCCTGCATCTAGCGGCCATTACTCAATACGTAATTGATATGTATCTTGGCAGCCAATCTGTCCAACGCCAGACCCCTCTCAAGCTGACTGAAATGTAATCGCACGTTTCTTGCGCCTATGACATCGTGCACCTGCACCGTGACGCTGATTCAGTGATTTCACGGACGCGATATCCACTCCCTATAAAAACCTCGAACTGACAGCGCTTGCTGTGAGGAACCTTGCATGCCATTCCAAAAAGCCACCGCTGTAACACTTGCGCTGACCGCCGGGTTGTTCCTGAGCGCAGTTGCCCAGGCACACCCCAAGCTCCTTTCATCCTCGCCGGCGGAAGGTGCAGATGGCATGGCGCCTGCGTCCATCGAGCTGCACTTTTCCGAGCAACTCACGACCCAGTTCTCGGGGGCAAAACTGATCATGACCGACATGCCGGGAATGCCGAATTCACCCATGGGAGTACAGGCAGCCGTTGCCGCGGGCGGTGATCCGAAGACGATGATCATCACGCCTGCAGCGCCTTTGACCACGGGCACTTACAAGGTCGAATGGCGCGCTGTTTCTTCGGACACTCACCCGATTACCGGCAGTTTTTCCTTCAAAGTGAAATGATCCATGGGCGACTCGCTGACTATCGTGGTTCGTTTCGCGCTGTATCTCGACTTGATGCTGCTGTTTGGTTTGGCTTTTTTTGGCTTGTATAGCCTCAGGGGGAAGGAGAGGGCGTCGGGCACGGTCTTGAGCTTTGAGTCGCTCCTGTACGGCACATCGCTCTTGGGTATAGCGCTATCTTTGGCCGCGCTGGGTCTTCTTGCGAAATCCATGAGCGGTGTGTCGGGCTTCATGGAACTGCATCACCATTTTTTCCAGATGATCCTGACAGGCACTCATGTCGGCCTGAGCTGGCTGGTCCGCATTGCCGCACTGCTTATCGCTGTTGTCGGCATCTGGCAATACAGGCGCTTTGCGACCGCCAGCCTGTGGGTCGTCACTGCGTCTGGAGCCGTTGCACTGGCAAGCCTGGCGTGGACCGGCCACGGGGCGATGGGCGAGGGGAGTCGTGGCTATTGGCAGCTCATCAGCGATGTTCTCCATCTGCTGGCTGCGGGCACTTGGCTCGGGGCACTGGCGGCGTTCGCTTTGTTGCTTCGCTGCAAATCACTGAAAGGCGAACATGAGGCGCGGATTCTTGCTCGGGTATTGACTGGCTTTGAATCGGTCGGCGCCGTGACCGTGATCGTCATCGGCCTCACTGGCGCGATCAATTACCTCTTTATCGTTGGGCCACGCATCGATGGCGTCATGCTCAATACCTATGGTGCGTTGCTGCTTATGAAAACTCTGTTGTTTGGCGCAATGATCGCGCTGGCTGCGCTCAATCGTTTTCATTTGAGCCCGTTGCTGGAGCGTTCGGTGCGAAATGGCGAGTTTTCGGTTGCGGTTAGTGCCTTGCGTCGGAGCCTGGCACTCGAGCTTTCAATGGCCGTCGTCATCATTGCCCTGGTGGCATGGCTGGGTACTTTGAGCCCTGACGTGGAAATGAGCGCGGGATAGCAATGGCTGTATAACGCTATGCTGATCTTATGGCCCCTTGAGGTGCTGATCATGCGCAGGATGATCTTGCTGGTCGCAGCCAGTGTTATTGCCGGCTGCCAGACCCCGATGCCAACCGCCAACCCAGAGATGGCCTGGGTCGACTTGTCGATTCCGTTTCCCAACGACAGAGTATTGCTGGCCGAGCGCCTGGACAAGCAACGCCTCGAAGACGGACGTTTTTTCCAGGTTACGCCCGGCAGTCACGAGCTGGTGGTGAAGTTCGACTATGAAACCAGCGGCGGTGGCGGCATGAGCATGATGGGCGGGCCTTCGGTACGCGAATGCTATCTGACCGTCAATTACGGCCATTTCACAGCTGGGCAACGTTATGTGCTCGAGGCTCGCTCGATTGCCTTGAACCCGGAAGCACGACTGTATGACGGCACAGGGAAAGTCGTTGCAGAGGTCAGTGAGTTCTATTGCCTGATGTGAACCTAAACGGTGGCGGTTGCTGGTGGAATCTTGTTGCAGCACACTCGGGCTGATCGCCAACTAAAGGACCTCAAATCGGATGATGGACCAATCCAGCCCTGTGCCCCTTGTAATCCTTGACGTACAAGATGCCATTGATCGCCCGAACTGGGATGGTAAAAGCAATCCTGGGTATCTGGCAGCGATCCAGCGACTGCTGGCGCTCTGGCGGTCAAATGGCTGGCCTGTTGTACACGTGAAGCACGATGAGCGGACAACCACATCCAGCTATTACGTCAATGGCCCGTGGAATGGCATCAAGAAAGAAGTTGCTCCGATCGCGGGTGAAGCCGTCATTATCAAACAGGAGAACTGCGCATTCATTGGTACCGAGCTCGACGCCACGCTTGGGAGAATGCGGGTTAACCGGTTGGTGCTGACGGGTGTGGTCATTCATAACAGCATGGACGCCACAGTCCGTGCGGGAAAAGCGCTGGGGTACAGCATTATTCTTCCGTCAGACGCCACGACAGCCGTGCCCGTCGTCGGGCCGAATGGAAAGCGCTGGGACGCTGCAACCGTTCATGAGCTGACCTTGGCGATACTCGGGAGCGAATATGCCGATGTCATGTCGTCGGATGAAGTGGTTGCGCAGTTCACAGTACGTTGAAGCAAAGCTTGCGACAAAAACAATTCAGTCATTTGGATTACTTATCAGTCAGTTCCAGGTTTTTTCTGCCAAATAAGGAGAGCATTGGTTGAAAGCTTCAGTTCCATTCTATTGAAGTAATGAATGGTTAACGCATACTGGGGAAGTAATGATTAGGTTCTGTACGAAAGGTAATGTCTTAGACACCGCCGCCAGCAGGCCAGCGTGACCATCGCCGCATAGCTTTTCGCGAGCTTGCAGTAACGGGTCGCCAGACGGCGATGCTCTTTCAACCAGCAAAATAGCCGCTCGATAACGTTCCGTTCGCGATACTTGGGTTTATCGAATAGGCGCGGCAAACCCGGTTTAGGTTTGCGTTTCATGACCCGATAGGGAATCACAGGTTGCATGCGATAGCGGTCACAGTACTGCCGGAGAGACTCCGCGTCGTAGCCCTTGTCAGCAATCAGCTTGCGGCATCGCTTGCGCGGCCTACCTCGTTCAGTGGGAATGTGGACGCCGTCCAGCAACGGTTGGGCGTGGGAGATATCGCTGGCTTGTCCGCCCGAAAGGATGAAGTGCAGCGGCACACCTCGAGTGTCGCAGACCATGTGAATTTTCGTTGTTAGCCCACCCCGACTTCTCCCAAGTGCGTGGTCCGCCGGTTCTTCCGCCCCCCCTTTTTTGCCTGCCCCAGATGAGGCTCGGGTCGCTTTGACTGCCGTTGAGTCAATGCACCAGGTGTCCAGGTCGATCAGGCGTTGAGTTTGACGTGCAGACGTTTGAGCATCTTGTTGAAGGTGCCCTGATTTCGCCAATCTCGAAAGCGCTGATAGACAGTGGACCAAGGGCCGAATCGCTCTGGCATGTCTCGCCATGCCGCACCGGAGCAAAGTACCCACAACACGCCATTCAACATCAAGCGATCATCGACTCTTGGGCGTCCGGTACGTCGATAAGCTGTAAAAAGATCAGCGACTAAATCCCAGTCTGCGTCGGAAAGTTCGTAGCGCTTGGGCACCGCAGAATCCTTCGCCTAAAAGGCGAGAACTCTACGTAAAATCCGGCCTCCAGAGGCGCTGGCGACATTTCAAAGGTTTTCATACAAAGCCTAGGCCCTCGCGCGTTTGGAATCGTGGGCCATCGCCTGGATCGCAAGGGAGCAGGGGGCTTTCGCAGCCTGATCGAGTTCAACAGCGCAATTACTCAGGACAGCAGGTGAACCCCATCGGATCAATACGGCGTCATGCTGGCATTGTTAAGGAGTTATGGCACCAGACGTAATTCACCCCGTAACCCTTCGTTTCGTCCTCTGCATTGGCCAAGAGGTGGAAAGCCATTGATAGCTCTGGAGCGGGCTCGACCTTGTGAACAATCCGATCTTGAGCGTAGCGCACGACAAAACCGGTGAGAATATCTGCAGCCTGGATGCCTACAGAATCCTCGGAGCGTTCGATCGACAGCTCAGCTTGCTGCAGGAACTGGTAGTTTGCGACGGAAGACACTTCTCGCTCAGGTGTCGCGTTCTCAGCAGCTTTCTTTGCCGCAAACAATATGTCGTCAAATTGAGTCTGAACGTCATGAATCATTTTCACTCGTTTGATCTGACCATCGTGAGCATGGTTGATTCGGGCGTACATATTGGTGAGCGAGGAGTAGTTCGGCAGTATCCATACCTCCTTTCCCTTCTTCCCAGGATCCGGCATAGGTAAGAACCGGCGCACGGCATTCTCCTCTGACGATTCCTTTGTCAGCATGATCTGAAAATCATCCATTGTTTCAATGATTGACTCAGCCATGGCGCCGTGTTGAGGCGTCTTCCCTGCGCGAGCGAAATCAAGGATGCGCGCGAAGGCCCGTAGCAGATCGTCCTTTTTCTGGCTTTGGCACGCCTTGAAATACAGGCTGAAAACCTCGTTTGGTGCCTCCTTGGTAAGTATCTGCGCAAACACCGTGCGGATGAAATCCAGCTTTTCACTTTCAGAGCCGGAAAAATAGGGTGGCCACACAAGGTAGTAAACAAGGTTGGTCGCGGCGAAAAACTTCTTTTCTACTAATTCGATGAAGAATGGGATTTGCTGCTTGGCAATCAGCTTGACTAGGTCAAGTACGAATGCGGGTTTGCTCTTATAGATTTTTGTCGATTTGAGGTCGTTGGCTTGTATGCGATGCTTACCCTTCAGGATATTAATATCAGCTTCAAACTTCTTCAAGTCTCTGATGCCCAGGCATCCCAAGCCAAAGTAGGGCTGCCCCCCGTAGCTCAAGGTGTCACCACCAAGAATCAGGTCTCCTGTGTTTCCAGACTCGTCGATGAAGTACGCGATTTCATTTGCATCCTGGATCACCTGATCGCTCATGTCGCCTCCCTAGCTTTACTGGCCAATCGCCCAAATGGTCATTTTGTTCTCGACGTACTCCTCGGGCAGCGCCCGGGAAATTCGTCGACTAGAACGCTGCCAAGGAGAGTAAGGTTTTTACTGCAGCCCTACGATGCCCAAAAGGTCTGATGTGCTCGCAGAAGCATGCACTCACAGATCTGCCCTTCAAATCCTTAAGTGCTTGGTGGAGATCTGGAGCTGTGAGCTTTGGGTGTCGGTGCTTCGTACCTATCTCTCCCATCGGTGCTTTCGTGGTGTTTACCCACCGAATATGGCATATAGCCGCTATTGGATTTTGGCGCAGCGTCACTGCTGCATCGATTGGATTATTAGCGGTCATTCGCCTGCTCAGCGGGACACGGAAGGCCATTGCATGGAATCGGGTAGATGCGGGGAGCTATCAAAAATCGCTTAGGGCTGGCGTGGGAAGCAGTTGTGGTTGGAGGGAAAGCTGCGTGGAGAGTGCTATCCACCCAGCGTCAGGGCGGCAACGTTGATCCTTTCTTTGAGCCGTTGACCCCCATCATTGTCACGGATGGCCGATCGGCTCGGTATGAACGCGAGCTGCTACGTGCCCTGGAAAACCCCGATGTTCTGAACATCGCGCTCACAGGTAGCTATGGCGCTGGTAAGAGCAGCGTGCTGAAGACATTCTTCAGCAATCATCCACAGTTCAACCACACCTATGTGTCTCTAGCGACCTTCAGTAAACCCACCTCGGGTTTGACACCTCAGCCTAGTGGTCAACCTTCCGAGCCTGACTCGGAACCTGAGGGCCTGGCTGCTACTGGGGGCGAGCACACACCAGGCGATGTCGACCTGGTCAATCGCATTGAAGAGACCATCGTCCAGCAACTGCTCTACGCGGTGCCCGCAGCGAAAGTGCCCAAGACTCGCCTGAAGCGGATTGCTCAGGCCTCAACCTTCAGCATCAGCATACGCACCCTCGGGCTTACTCTACTTGCCGTCTGCGCCTTGAGGCTCTATGTGCCCAAGCTTGCGATGATAAAAACCGTGTCACTGGAATGGTTGATCAAGGGCTTGATGGTTGTTCCCGAGTCTGCAGCATTGGCTGGCGTGGCCATTGGTGCTGTCTATCTCATGTACTCGGGGTTGAGGTTCATGTCCCTGTTCACTATCGATGGTCTGACTCTCAAGGGAGGCAAGCTTGAGGCGACTCACCATGGTTCGGTGCTTCATAAGAACGTCGACGAGATCATCTATTGCTTCGAGCGCAGTGATATCAACGTAGTGGTCATTGAAGACCTGGATCGCTTTGACATCCAGGATATCTTCTTCAGGCTGCGAGAGATCAACTTCATCATCCAGCGATCACCTCAGGTCAGGCGTTCTGTCCATTTCGTCTACGCCATCCGTGACGAGCTGTTCACGGTCACGGACAAGACGAAGTTCTTCGACCTCATCATCCCCATCATCCCTGTGATTAACTCCGAGAACTCCAGGGAAAAGCTGGTCGAGCTCATGAAGGCGCGACAGGTGGCCGGCAAACCACTGGATGATGGCTTGAACCTCAAGCTCATTGAGTCGGTTTGCTACTACATCGACGAAATGCGGCTGATCAAGAACATCGTTAACGAGTATGACGTCTACGCAAATGTACTGGCCAAGGACGGACTGGAGCTAGATCCCAACAAGCTTTTTGCCATGGTTGCTATTCGAAACCTACACCCTAATGCCTATGCTGACTTGGTCAAGCGAAGGGGCGCGATCTATGGGGTCATCGAGGGCTATGCGGCGTGGGTAACAGCCGAAGTCAAGCTGCTCGAAACGGCAGCTAAAACCCTCAAAGATCAGCGCGTGAGGCGCGAGGACGAGGTGGCTGACAACCTGCAACAACTGCGTACCTGTGTCTGGTACGAGCTTATCAAACTTGGGAATAAACCCACTGCAAGCCAGGTTCGACTCGATACAGGTGCCACTTTTTCGCTAATCGACTTTGTTTCTGACTCCGCTTTTTCCCAGGTTGAGGCGTCTAGGACGGCGGTAATGATGACACCATCCCCCTGGAGCGAAGGCGGGCAGGGGTTCCAGACTATAAAGGCGTTACAGCAGGCTCGATACGATGAGCGCCTGAAACGCTTCCAGACCTCGCTTGATGAGCTGGATGAGCAACTTGAAACGAACCGTAGCAAGGTGCAGCGTCTCAAAACAGCGGGTTTCCGACAGATCGTATCCATGGGGTACGGCAGTGAAGTGGCGAAGCGTCTGAAGGGGTTGGAGCTCATAGTCTTTTTGGTTCACCGCGGTTTTTTCGACACTGATTATGTCGATTACCTCGGCTATTTCTATGAGGGCTCACTCACCCAATCTGACAAGAACCTCATCATGGGACTGGTTCGGGGTGAGGAGTACGATGTAACCACCCCAATACATAATCCGGAGCTTGTGGTCAGAAAGCTGGATCTGGATTCGGTAGCTGATGGGCGCGGCATCATGGTTGATCTCATCCAAGAGCTTTTGCATATGCACAAGGATGACGCGGTTGCTAGGAAGGACAAGCTTCGCATGATCCTCCGAAGTGGTCATGATTACACGGAGCGATTCGCCGAGGCCGTTGCATCGATTACTCCTCGGTGGCAAGCCACGGCACTTATGAGAGCCATGTATGGCGCAGATCGCGACCTCATCCCTTTGCTGCTGAACCATGATCGGTTTAAAGCCCCCGTCCTGCGTCAGCAGTACCTCGTTGCGCTTCTGGATGTTCTGGCACCCAAGGAGATGCAAACGCTCGACGATAAGCCTCGCGTACTGAGGAAGGCCATCAGTGAGCTTCGTGAGGCGTCGGTTATTGCCGCGAAGCTTGCGAGTAATCAGAGCGGATGGAGGTGGGTCAGGGAGCTGCCGGCACAATTCTCCAGCCTTGATGCAAGTGCCACGGCCGCAGATCTGCGGCAAATGGTGGAATGGGGTTGCTTGGCATTGAACCTTAAAATGCTCCAGTTGCTCTGCCAGACGCTGGATCCACGGAATCAGAGCGATAGGGTCACGTACCATCGGCTCAGCAAACTGGAACTCACTGGCCTGGACAGCATGATCGAGGAGGATCCGGACGGTTTCGTGGCGCAGCTCGTAAGCCAAGAGGGGTCGCTCGAAGAGACACCGGAATCGCTCGTGGCCTTGTTCGGACTTTGCCAGAGCGAACCCTACACACTTGAGGTATTGCTCGAACAGACATCTTGCAGCGTGACTGACCTTGACGCGGTACCGACCTCGTTATGGTCGAAGATCCTGATGGCGGGACGTGTTCACCCTGTTGGTGATGCGGCTTGGACGTACTTCAATCGTGCGCTTGTAGCTGATAAAGAATCCGAAGACTTCGTCGATTTGGGTGAGTCGGCACTGGCTACATTCGTTGATTTCCTCAAGTACAACGCTCAAGACCTGGCTGAAGAACTATGGCAGGACGCGAGTCGCAACGATGGTTTGCAGACTTTCCTCATTCGTGCGCCGCAAGTCGACAATGCAACCCTTCGCACGCTTTTCTCGAAGGTCGTGTTGAGCCCAGGCGTTGTCATGGACACCGCGACGCCTCGCAACCGGTGGATCATGTTCGTCAATAGTGACATGGTCGAGTATCGGGCAGATATCAGGGCGTTCATTGCCGAACATGCGTTCACGTACCTAGGCGCCTACCTCATCCGCCGGTGGAGCCTTGCCCGAGAACAGATGGACATGTCGGCATTACCGGTGTCGTTGGCCCTTGAGCTGAGCAACGCAGAAGTGTGCTCGACAGCTGAAGAGATCGAGATATGGTCGGGCATTCCCGAGGATGCCTACGATACGTGCGAAGGTGCCGTTGAAGCATTGGCTAGAGCGTGTGTTCGCGCGACACGTGATGGATTGCGATTCCCGATGGCCTACCTCCCGACAATGCTGAAGCTGCTCCCGGCCGGGACGCTCTCTAGAGAACAAAGGATCAACATGCTGATCCATGCACTCTCGATGGGCTGCAGTTGGCTGGAGACGGTTGTCGTGTTGCCGCTTGCTGGCGAGGATTATCTGGCGTTACTCAAAAAGCGGCGCGTGAACTTCCCGGCTCATGATGTAGATCGCCGACTGATCGATGCCCTGGCTAAAAGAGGTTTTGTGGGGGCCGTTAAACCTGAAGCCAAGCGGATTGTGGTTTGGAGCAAACGCAACTGAGACCTAGTTTTAGGTTGTCATCTCGTTCCTGGCACAAGACCCCGGAGCCCGGTCAACCAGGGCGGCATGCTGAATCCGCAGCCTGATCGCCCTATGAGCACCCAGACAGCTCTGCTTGATCCTCGAAGGGCAGCTAAAGTGCGTAATAGCTCACAGTTTTGTGTTGTGGCAGAGTGAGAGTAGAGCAATGGATTGCAATCAACTGTTGGACGACCTGCGGGATTACATGGCTTCGGAGCAAGGGACTGCGGAGGCCGCAATCCAGTTGCTGTTCGAGGGGCTAGCCAGAGATAGTGAGCTGGAGGCGCTTAGTTCGCACCTGCGGTTGTCCGAGCATGCGGCCTTGAAATCTGTGATCAGCGGAATCGCTACACGACAGGGCGTACTCCATCGACTTCAGGAGCGGCTTCGTACACTGCGTATCGGGCGACTTAGCAGCGGGGGATCAGCGGCACGGGCCAGGAACAAGGGCTCGCTCTTGAGAGAGCTCACCGGCCTAGTAGCCACTTCTGACCTTCAGGCTGCTGAGCGTTTACTCCTGGATGCGCTGGAGGAGGGCCAAGACCCTGACTATCTGACACTGTTGGGGCGGGTCTACACACTCCAGCACCGCCCCTTAGAAGGGGCTAGAGCTATGCAATCAGCTGACGCTATTCGGCGTCAGCAAGGCGCGTTCGTCCTTGATCGCACCATGAGTCCAGACCATCACCATCCAAGCGCAGCCGATTTGGATTTCATCCAGGAGAATGCGCGTCAATTTGCCCCTCTGGAAGACGAGACCGTTGAGCTACGGCATTTTCAAACTGGCAACGCGAGTGTCCGGGTGGATCCGACCATTAGACGGAATGGTAGTGATGTGGATGACGCCGGCAACGCGGTACAGCCGCATCGAACGACGGGCACGGAGGAACCCAAGCGCCGACTCAGCTTGAACCCAACGAGGGTTGAGACGCCTGATAGCGATGGCAGTACACAAGCTAACAACGCCAGCATCCGTGTAGATCCTGCCATTAGACCGAGTGGTCGCGATGTGGGTGGCGTCTGCAGCGGGGAGCAGCCATATCAAGGGGCTGGTTCGAAGGAACCCAAACATAGACTGAGCTTGAACCGAGCGAGGGTAAGCACGCCCGATAGCGATAGTTGTACACAAGGTCACAGTATCGACAGGCCAGACCCTACCCCATGGTCGACTTCATCAGTCGATAGTACTGAAAAAGCACCCTTGGAGCTTCCCACTGAGCCAGCTCCCGAGGCCGAAGCAGATGCCTCAACAGAACCATTGAGCCGTTTCTTCACCGACGTACCTGTGACTGGTGCATTGTCTGATTCCCGTGACCTTGATGCGTTCTGCCTAGACCAGATTGACGGGGGGGATGACTCTGCTGGAATGGGGGCCGAACCGTACTCGGAAGATATCGACTTTGACCCAAACCTCGCAGCGGAATTGGCCGAGCTAGAACTGTATGGCACCACGAAAGGACGGGATGACAAATCCCAAAGAGACAGTGACTACTGGCAGGACTCTGAGGACGAGTTCGCTTTCTTTGAATTCGACCCAGACACCGTGTTTGATAACGACAAGTACCAGGTCGAGTCGGCAGGGGGCGAATTAGAGGATCGGATAACGCGTGAGGAGCGTGCGAAGCAAAAGGCCGTAGAGCTCGTGTACAAGTACGATTGGCCGCATGGAACGCTTCCCCTGATTCAACAGATTTACGTCATGAGTGGGTGGGGCGCGACCCGGGTGGCATTGGAGCGAGCAATCGATGAAGGGCTGACTCCTGAGGAGCTCGTGCTCGCTGCGCACATCAAGGTCATATGGGCTGACAACGATCTGTACTGGATCGCATTCGATAGTACCGGCAGCACACGCCTGTCCTACCACGCGTTGTCTTGGCGTACGGCGCTGATGATTGTCCGTTCATTTGAGTCGATTCCACAGGTAGAAGAGATCGATGTACTCCTGGAGCAGCTTTTTGAGTACTGGTACGAAAACGCAACGCTGAGACGGGTATTCAAAGCCTTCGCAAGGTACCTGTGGTACCGGTTTGGTGATATCGATGGCGTCCTTCCCGCACGTCAGTTGGGGAATTTTGATTCGCCCTATCAACGCCCCGAAGAAGAGTACAGCGATCTCGGTATTCCTAATGATCTGGGGATGAGAGGTCTCCGGAAGCTTCAGGCATATGGCGTACCGCAGATCAAAGATCCGCAAGAACCGAGCTGCTACTTCAGCGATCTCCCCCTTAAAGCGGAGGAAGGTGAAGACGTCGCGTCGACTCAAAAACAAAGCGATCTGCCAGCTGAACTGGATGGCAGTGATGCTCGCTCCGATGCCCAGGCAGACACTACTACCTCGGAGCTTGAAGCGCAGGAGACTCGCGGATGACCAATACAGTAATGGTCAACGCTGCTATTCAAAAAGGCGATACAGGCCGGTCCTCAGTTGGCCAATGCCAAACCACTCGTAAATTGGACTCACAGGGAGTACCTCATGACGCCGCTTACACTTACTCACGTGCAGGGATGTTGGGTTAAGCGCTTTAGCCCCAGTGGCCAAGAAGAGATTGGCGTTGTCAGGATGGTAATCCCTGAGACTGGCAAGACCCAGGTTCACTGGATTCGAGCGGGGAGTGCGAGCATCGTTGATTCTGATGTCCTGCAGTCGGGATTTGTGAATGGCCAAGACGTTCTCGACGCGACGCCCGGCACAGGTGTTCGTTCGCTAGGCCTGGGAGCGATCATGCAGCTCAGAGACCTGGCTGGCAGCGAGCAAGCGCTCGTGGATTTCCCTGAGAAGGGAGAGCGACACTGGCTGCCGTACCAATACCTACGACAGGTTAAGGGCGTCAAACATCGGTTTGTGACCGCTCAGATGGGAGCAGAGCCGGATGCTGAACGTGTGCGACTGCGATTGCTCGCTCATGCGATCAAGGTTTGGAATGAGAACACGGGATCCTTGTCTCACCTGGAAATTGACCCGCTGCCTCATCAAATCAACCTGGTGCACCACATCCTGGCATCCAACAACCTGAGCTGGTTGATCGCGGATGACGTAGGTCTGGGCAAAACGATTGAAACGGGCATGCTGCTTCACGCACTGCTCCAGCGAAAGCGTGTGAAGCGCATCCTGCTGATCACACCCGCGGGGTTAACCAAGCAATGGCAAGACGAGCTGTACTACAAATTCAAACTCGAAGACTTTGAGATTTATCATGAGGATTTCTTCGTCAATGAGCCACGCCAGTGGAAGATGCACGATTGCGTGATCGGGTCGTTGGATCGCCTCAAGCAGCCTGACCACCTCGAAAGTCTGCTCCAGGCAGAGCCTTGGGATTTGGTCATCTTCGATGAGGGTCACCGACTCAGTCGCCGGCAGTACGGCCTGAAGTTCGACAGCTCTGAGCGCTACGATCTTGCAAAAGCCCTTCGGAGCCGAACAGAGCACATGCTGCTTCTCAGCGCTACTCCTCACCAGGGTATGCAGGACAAGTTCGTAGCATTGCTTGAGTTGCTGCGCCCGGAACGGCGGGAAGAACTTCAAATGCTCAGCCTCAAGCCCGAGATTCTGCGTGACATGGTTTACCGCAATCACAAGGCAGACGTTACAGATGCAGAGGGACGCTTCATTTTTGAAGGCAAAATTACCTCTGCGCTGCAGGTGTCCAGCAGCCAGGAGTCGATTGACTTCGACCAGACCCTGCAGCACTACCTGCGCAAGGGGTATGCCGCAGGCGAGGCTTTAGGTCAGACAGGTAATGCCATTGGTTTTGTGATGACGGTGTACCGCAAACTTGCCGTGTCCAGTGCTGCCGCGATCCACCAGGCTCTTCGGAATCGGCTTCAGCGATTGCTGGACAACTTTGACGGCGACACGATACCCAGTACCCCGGATGATCAGCGCTATGTGGGTGAGTGGGAAGAGCAGGTCAGTGGTGAGGCAGAAGAGTTCTTCGCAGGGGAGATTCAGCTCCTCAAGCAGCTCATCGATGACGCTGCGGTACTCATGACGAATGATTTGAAGCTCACGGAGTTTCTCGACAAGGTCATCGGGCCAATCAATAAGAAAAACCCTGAAGAGAAGGTGCTGATTTTCACCGAGTACCGAACCACACAGCGCTATCTCAGGGATGCATTGGCGGCCCGGTTTGGTGATGACAAAGTAGCGCTCATCAATGGCTCCATGCAGCACGTAGAGCGTCGAGAGGCGATCGCTCAATTCGAGACGCAGGGTCGGTTCCTCATTTCCACCGAGGCGGGTGGTGAGGGTATCAACCTGCAGAGACAGTGCCACATGATGGTGAACTATGACCTGCCCTGGAACCCCATGCGCCTAGTCCAGCGGATTGGTAGGTTGTATCGCTACGGGCAGAAGATGAAGGTCGTAGTGTTCAACATCCAGCAGTCCGATAGCCTTGATCAGGAAATCGTTGACCTGATGTATGAGCGTATCGATAGCGTTGTTCATGATTTGGCCGAGGTTCAGCATCATGAGTTCAACGAGGGCCTGAAGGATGAAATTCTCGGTGAATTGGTGGATCTCATCGATGTGGACGACATCCTTCAGCAAGCAACGAAGCTGGGCATCGAACGCACCAGTGAGCGCATTGACGCGGCACTGGAGGAAGCCAAGCGAGCTGCGGAGAAGCAAAGAGAAATCTTCGCCCACGCTGCGACGAATGACATCAACGAATTGGGTGATCAGGTGGCAATCACCATCGATCATCTCCAAAGCTTCGTCACAGGCATGTTCGGCCAGCTAGGTATTGAAATTTCTGTTCCTAGCAACGAACCGCGCCTCTTGCGAATTCGCTTGCCTGACCTGGTCATGCAGGAGCTTGGACGCAGCAGAAGAACTTCGTCGCGTATGGATGTCACCGTTGACAGGGAACTCGCTGCTCGTCGTCCAGAGATCCAGATGTTGGATTTGACCTCGCGATTGATGCAATACCTGCTTGCCAAAGCATGTTTGTATGACTTTGATGGCCTGGCAGGATCTGTTTGCGCACCGAGTCTAGGTAAGGAAGATGGCGCATTGTTGGGAGCGATGCTGCGCTGGCAAGGCCCGCAGGGGAATCGTGTGCGTCAGGAGTTTGTAACCATTCTGGCCGGGCAGGGGGGAGTCAAGGTGAACGCTCCAGAGGCTAGTAACTGGTTGATGACGCCCGCGAATTTCAGCTCACAAATAGCTTCGGTACCTGCGTCCAAGGCTCTTTTCCAAGCTGCCCATGAGGTAGCCAACAAAAGGCTGGCCGAGTTAAGCAATCAGTTCCTGATACCTGAAAACCTCGATTGGGCAGGTGCTGCCTGGACGTTTCCTAGTTGAATGCAGGATTGATGTTCTGCGCAATCCTGTGAACTGGCGGCCGGCGTTTTCACGGTGCCGGCCTCCCACAGCCGTCGCATTAAGCTCGCACACCCGTTCTTGCGCTAAGGTCAGTATCTACTCTGGATCCGAATGAAACGTAACCAGCCAAGTGGTAGCGTTTATCCGAGTTCGGTACTTTTCCGAGCGTCTGGATAAACCGGAAGGAGATTTTGGTGTCGAGAACTAAGCAGTTGGCAGCACTGGTGGTTTTTGCCTGCGCCCTGGCTACAAATGCACATGCTCAGGGTGTTGAAGGCATGTCGGGCTCCGGTTCATGGCTGCAGCTGAGCAGCAAGAGATTGCTACACGGCACGAAAGGAAATGCCCGCGTAGTGGTGCGTAACGGCACTCAATATACGAGCCTAGATGAACTGGTCAAGTAATTTTGGACACCGGTTAAGGTTCATGCCGCTGCCTTGAGCTTTTCCTCCATGGCTACTGGCGTTTCATAGCCGTTGTAGCTGTGGAGGCGCTTGAGGTTGTAGCGCATCAGATAAGCCTGGATGTCCACT
>NZ_JAVYJF010000045.1:0-9411 GCF_032621715.1 Pseudomonas sp. zfem004
TGCGCGGCGCGGTAGATCAGGCCGTGCAGGCCCCGGCCGTCGTCGCCGAGCTGAAGGAACGCAGGCTTGTGCAGCAGGTTCTCCAGGTTCAGCGAGGGGTGCTCGCTGACCAGCTCCAGGTCGATGGCGTAGGCCTGGCTGATGGCTTCCGTGCCGTCGAAGGCGAGCACCTGGAAATCATGCTCCAGGCCATCGATGTGCAAGCTGAAGTGGGTCTGGTTCGCGGCGGCAAACATCCTTGTCCCTCNTGWWGCGAGAATGGGCTGGTGAAACGACCGCAGCCCGCGGCGCGAGCGCGGCGGGCTRCGGTGGGGTCCAGGCTTAGCCTGCGACCGGCGCGCGCCAGTCGTCGGAACCRGAAGTACCGGACACTTCGTGGGTCCAGGTGATCTTGCGGTAGGTGAAGTGCACGTCTTCCAGGTGGGTGAAGTGAGCGTTGCTCGGGTCCTGGCAGTTGTGCATGTAGTCCTTGATGTCGACGATGATCGCGTCTTCCAGGACGGTGGTGTAGTAGTGCTCCTGGGTGCCCTGGGCCGAGGTGCGGTACCACTTGATCTCGATCTTGGTCATGCGCTCGCCCGAGGTCAGGGCAGCCAGCAGCAGCGGCGAAGCCTTGTCGAAGACCTTGGTGATTTTCACTGGTTTGTGCACGCGCTGGCCGGTCGGCTGGCCGGACTGCGGGTCACGCGGGATGATCACTTCGTGCTCGAAGCCCTGGACCATCACCTGGTCTTCGTGGCCTTCCTGGTAGGTGTTGCCCACCGAGTCGGCGGTGAATGCGCCAGCGGTGATCAGGCCTTGTTTTTCGCCGGTGACGGACATGTAGGCTGGTGTTGCCATGGTGCTCTCCTTGCGTAAGAAAAAAGTCGCGCAGACGGCAGAAAGTTGCCGAGCGGGAGCAGCTTTCGATACAAGAGCTGTGCCAATTGAAAAATATTCAATAAATTCAATTACTTAAATCGCGCACTCATCCATTCGGATACTTTGTTGAGAGGCGAACCTTCAAAAGTTGCGCAACTTCTTGCGCAGTGCTGGCAAAAAGTTGCGCAACTGGCTGCAAGCCATATACAGCAATACTCACAGCGTTTATCCACAGAGTTATCCACATTGGAGTGCGCAACTTCTTGCGCAGTTGAGCAAAAAGTCAGCGACCGGATTTTCCCAAGGCATACAGGCCATCCTGCGCATGGCTCAGGGCTGCCCCCGCGCCATTAGCATCAACGTGCTACTATCGCGCCGCATTCAATGGACGCTCCACCGATTCGACAAGGAAAGCCCCGCGTGAACACCCCAGATTCCGCTTCGCCAAGCCCTGCCCGTTTCCTGTGCCAGCCAGGCCGTGCCTGATGATCGGCGCCTTGTTGCTACGCCCCGCCCATGGCCAGGAACACTCACCCTGGCAACGCCTGGCCCGCGCCTTGTGGGGTGGCGACCTGCCGCTGACCCGCGCCCAGGAATGCTGGTTTGCGCGGCTGATGTTGATACCGACGGTGATCTACCTGGTGCTCGCGCTGGGCTACCTCGCGCAACTGACCGACCTGGTCGGCAGCCTCGTGCCACATTCCCTGCTGCAGCATTTCGCCCGCCAGGGCCAATGGCTGGGTGCCGCCGCCCTGGCCTTGCTGGTACTCAGTTGCCTGTTGCGCAAGAGCATGCGCCAGGGTTGGCCGTTCGGGCGCACGGTGCTCTGGGCCTTGATCACCTGCGGCAGCTGCCTGTACCTCGGCTACCACGCCCAGCGCCTGCTGGTGGACAGCCTGGTCGAACAGGCCAGCCCCGAGCAGCAGGCCCGGGCCGCCTTCGGCATCCCCCTGCTCAACCTGATGCTGCAACACGACCTGCGCCTGGACGGCCAGGCCGCGACAGCGGAGCAGCTGCGCAGCCCGCAAGGCAAGCTGCGCCTGGCCGAACTGGCCCTGCGCCTGCCGCACATCACCGCGTTGAAGGCCACAGAGGGCCTTACGCCGCAGGCCTTGTTCGAACAACTCGCCGACCAGCAGCGTGGCGGCCTGCAGCGCAACTATGAGCGCTACCGCCAGGCCACCGGCCGGCAGGAAGACAACTACCGCCAATACCGTCGCGCCAGCCTTTACTACGCGGGGGCCACCAGCCGCCTGGCCATCCTCCAGCGCCAGGGCCAGGCCTGGACCGACTACCTGCGCCTGCTCAGCAGCCGCGGGCGCAACCTCAACCCCTGGACCCTGCCCAGCAGCGAATGGCAAGACGTGCGCCATGTCCTGCGCGAACAGATGAACGTACCGGTCGACGACCTCTGGCGGCCCGACGACCGCCCCGGTTTCAACCGCGCCGTGGCCCGCCAGGTGCGACGTGACGCACGCAACCACTACGCAACACTGCTGCAGCAGCGCATCAATGCCGGCTGGATCGAACCCGGCCTCAAGCGCCCGGCGTTCCTGGCGGTGGATGCCATCCAGGGGCAGTGGCGCCAGGACTTGGCGTTGCCGCCGAGCATTACCCTGTATGCCTACCTGACCGAGGAGTATTTCGTGCGCTCGGTCTACCTGCCCACGCTGCAGCACGACGCCCGTGAACTGATGAAGCAGCGCGTCGCCTCGGCGGGCGATCTTTCCACCCTGGGCCGCGACAGCTACCGCGATCTGATCACCCCCGGCGTGGCTGCCCTGCTGATCCTCTGTGGGCTGGCCGTGCATGGGTTCCGTGCGCTGTCCTACCTGTTGCGCCTGGTGAAGGCACAACCGCTTGGCCTGTACCTGAAACTGCTAGGGGTGTACGTGCTGCTGTTGGCCAGCGTGTCGCTGGTTGCCGGCAAGCCGAAGGTTTCGGCGGGCGACCTGCCGCAGCAGGGCGAGGAAGCCCTCGGCCTGACGCTCGCCCTGGCCAGTGCGGCGATTGACTGGGCCGCACCTCAACAGGACAGGCTGTATTCCCTGGGGACCAGCATTCGTCAGGACCTGTTGCAAGGGTATGGATTTGGCGTTCCCGGGACGCAGCAGGATTGACGGGCGCGTTCTGTGCCGGGGAGCTTGTGTCCAGGTTTTGTACGAAAAGTACGGCCATCCATCATCGTGGGAGCGGGCTTGCCCCGCGATCTGCCGCAACGCGGCAGCAAAGCCTGAATTTGCGGCATCTTTGACACTATTTGATTCGGCTAAAGGAGCGCTTCGCACTCCATCGCGGGGCAAGCCCGCTCCCACAACGTTGGATGACCATATCTGGCGCTACCGACAATGACCTTTTGTACGGATGGCGTCCGAAGACGCCATCTCTGTACTCGCCGTATCTGGCTACCTTATGGACCGATCATTGATATGAAAATCACACCCCTGTGCCTCGCCCCAGAGGGTCAAGCCCATAAGCCCCAACACCATCAAAGCTCCGCCGTACATGCTGAACAGCACCAGGATCGACAATAGCTTATTCTCGAATTTGAATACCCTCCGATACATCTCAAGCATGCCTTCGAAGGTATTCATATTCACACCCACCTTCTTGCAATAGGCGTTCGCACAAATGATCGAAGTGAAAACCAACCCAGCGCAGACCACAAATATGGCAATTCTCACAAACTGAACAATTTCACACATATATCACCCTTAGAAAGCGGTACCTGAGACAGCCGGCGTAACAGGCACATCAATTTCCGGCCCAATACCTGGTCCCACCCCGATATACACCTCAGGCCACGTAGATGTTTGGCTTATATCCACGCTGAATATGCCTAAACTGAACCCTACACCGGCAGCGGCGCGAAGTGACTTGGCGTCCGGATCAGCAAATTTCAAACCACACGTTGCAGTAGCCCGTGCCGCCACTGCGATCATCGGCACTCCAACTTCAACACTCCTTCCCGATACCTCATTGAATTTCCCTGCAACAGAAACGCCCGAACCAGCCGCAAGGGTCCCTGTTATCCGACATTCGCCTGTCGCAATCGGCTTGGGCGGTGGTGGTGACATTGCTCTGGAAATGGCCTCCGGCGACTCACCATTCTTCATCATGTGCATGCCCAACGAAGCACGTTCCTGCACGCCCGGCATGTTGGCAAACGGTACATCCCACAAGCCCAACGGGTCCGCACGCATAACAGGCGCGTTACTCACGTAGCTGTAGACGTTCAGCCCACCCTGCATCCCAATCGGGTCCCTGGACACATACCGCGCCATTTTCGGCTCGTAATACCGATAGCGGTTGTAGTGCAGCGCCGTTTCCGGGTCCTGGTACTGCCCCTGGAAGCGAATCGGGTTGCTCACCCCCAGCAATCTGGCTTGCTCCGTACGCTCCTCGTGTATTTCCCCCCACGCCGTGTAGTGCGCACTCCAGACCACATCCCCCTGCTCATCGGTAAGCTCTTGCGGCGTGCCCAGATGGTCACAGTGGTACCAGGCCATGGCATCGAAGGCCTGCGGTTTGACCTCGGTGTGCCACAGCGGATCGCGGTCGAAGTCGTACTCGCGCCCGGACCAGTCCGGCTGTTTGAACAGGCGTACCGGGCGGTTGTGCAGGGCCTGGGCGACCGGCACGAAGCTACCGGGCTCGTACAGGTAGTGCACGGTGCGGCCGGTATCGCCCTCATCCAGCGGCGGTGAGCTTTCCCAGGCCAGGGTTTCGCCGTCCCAGCCATACAGGGTGAAGCCGCAGTGCAGTTCACGCTGGCGCCTGGCCCGCTCCAGCTGGTTCCAGCCGGTGCCGGCTTCGGGCTTGTCCCAGTAATGGGCGAGCGAATGCTTGTGCAGGCGACGACCCAGGGCGTCATAGCTGTATTCGACCTTGAGCCTGTCGTCGTTGTAACGCACCAGCCGGTTGAACAGGTCCCAGGTGAAGTGCGCCTGCGAGCCGTCTTGCAGGCGATGGCTCAGGTTGCCGCGCTCGTCGTAGCGGTACTGGCTGCCGGCGTAGGTGCGCAGCAGGTTGTCCATCACCATGTTGCGCCGGGCGTCCTCTTCCAGGGGGCGGTTGAGCTGCTGGGTTTCATCCAGCAGGTTGCCCGCCGGGTCGAAGGCGAAGGTTTCGGCGCCCAGACGGCTGTTGGCCTGCAGCAAGCGCCCCAGGGGGTCGTACTGATACGCCAGTTGGCCACGGCGGCTGTCGTGGATATCGGTCAACTGCCCCACCGTGTCGTATTCATACTGGCGCTTGAGCAGGGCGGTCTTGCCGTCATGGCTGCCGAGCCATTGCTCTTCGGGGCGCCCCGTCTTGCCCCAGCGCTGCATCTGCATGAGCTTGTTGCCCTGGTGGCGCACCACTTCGCGGTGCAGGTCATCGCGCTCGTAGGCGAGCATCTCGTGCTGATCGAGGGTCATGCCCAGCAGGTGGCCGCTGCCGTAGGTCAGCCAGCTGACCTTGTGGCCGTCCGGACGAATCGTCGCGGTGCGGCGGTTCAGCGCATCGTACTCATGGCGCCATACCGCCACCATCGGGTCGCCGGTCATCAGGTAGTGCTGATGCTCACGGGTAAGGTTGCCGGCGTCATCGTAGAACCACTGCAGCTTGCTGACGGCATTGAGCGCCTGGATCAGCTTGCCGTTGCCATCGTAGGCGAAGGTTTCGCTTTGCTGCTGGTCGCCCTGGCTCGCGCAGCGCTCGACCAGGCGCCCCATGGCATCGAAGCGCAGGTCGATGCGGCGCTGGCCGACCTGGGTGCTCGCCAGCCGACCGCTGCTCGGGTCGTACTGGTAGCGGGTGGTCAGGCCATCGAAGCCGGTCTCTTCCAGGCGCCGCCCAGCCAGGTCGTAGACGAAGCTGGCACGGCTCTCGTTCTGGTTCTCCAGGCTGACCAACCGGCCGAGCTTGTCCCAGCGGTAACGCAGCTTGTGCTCCAGCGCATCGACACGCTCGGCGAGCATCCCGGCGCGGGTGTAGCTCCAGGTTGTGCAACGGTCCAGCGCATCGACATGGGCCAGCAACCGGCCTTCGGCATCGCGCTCAAAGCGCTCTTCGGTCATGTCCGCATGGGTGACCTTGCTCAACTGCCCGGCCTTGTAGGCGTACTGGATGCTCTCTCCCAGCGCATTGCTGGCCTGCACCAGGCGCCCCAGCTCGTCGTACTCCCATTTACTGGTCTTGCCGGAGCAGTCGGTGTATTCGAGCATTTGCCCGGCGTCGTTGTACGCCAGCTTCTTCTCGTTGCCGTTGGCGTCCTTGATCGCCTTCAACAACCCCGTCGATGTATAGGCAAATTCGGTCTTGTTGCCCAGCGGATCGACCGTTTCGACCAGGTTGCCGGCATCGTCGTAGTCGCGCAGCCACAGGCCGCCTTCGGCATCGCTGATCTTGATCAACTGGTCCTTGTCGTCGTAGGCGTAGTGCACCACCGTGTGGTCGGCGCGGATGTGCTGCAGGCGGTTGCTGCGTTCATCGTAGGTGTAGCGGTCCTGGCTGCCGTCGGCGTGCAGGTGGCGGATCACGTTCTTGCGGGCGTCGCGGAACAGCCACTCCGAGCGCTCGTCGGCGTGTTGAATCCGGTAGGTGTAACCCTCGGCGTCGTAGTAGTGGCGGGTCTGGCCACCGTAGGCGTCGGTCACGGTGGTCAGGCGGATGTGCTCATCCCACGCCAGGCGGGTTTCGAAGCTGCCGTCGTCGGCCCATTCGCGAATCGCCCGGGCGTGCGGGCCGCTGCCGTCCCATTCCAGGTTCAGGCCGCGCTCGGTGCGGTCGGTGTAGCGGGTGATCAGGTGGTGCTGGTACTGGTAGCGCCAGGCCGCACCGTGCTCGTCCTGGGCGGCGATCAGGTCGCCCTGGTCATCAAAGTGGTAGGCGCACAGCTGGCGCAGCGGCTTGCCATCGACCACCTGCCACAGGCCCTGGATATGGCCGTGCTCATCGAGCAGCGTGCCCAGTTGCAGGTGCACCTTGCTCGGGTCGTTGTCGGCGTAGGTGTTGATGTCCGACAGCACCGGGCGGCCGTTGTGGTTGTGCTCGTAGTGCAGCATCGCGCCGACGCCATTGCGCATGACGATATGCACCAGGTGGAAGCGCTCGCCGACGCGCTCGTAGGTCTCGTGGCGCTCCTGCCCGCGCGAGAGGATGAGCTGGGTGTCGGTGGTGCGGGTCAGGCCACGGTATTCCACCGCGTCGTAATGGGTTTTGCCGACCTTGGGCAGCGGGTAGGCGTGGCTGCGGCCGTCGAAATCGTGCAGCAGCAGGCCGTCGTCCTGCACATCGATGCAGGTGGTGAAGGCGGTGATCCAGCGGGCGCCGAGGCTGCCGCCGTCGAGGGCGGCCAGGCGCGAGTGGTAGGTGCGGGTCCAGGTGATCGGGAACGGGCCGGGCAGGCTGAAATCGGTGTGCTGCAGGGTCTCGCTGCCCAAGGCGAAGTTGATGCTGTTGCAGGTGTTGGCCGGGGCGCCGTTCTTGCACTGGTTGGGGGCCTGGGAGGCGGGCATCTGCTCCTTTTGCGTCTCGACCTTGCCTTCGGCCAGTTGGTGACGGGCCTTGCTGGTGCCGCCCGCCTTGACGTTGGCCACCACCTGTTGCGGGTTGCGTTGGCGCCACTGCTTGACGCTGCTGGCCAGGGTCAGGCGCAGGGCCTCGATGGAGCCGGGGCTGCCGGCATCGCCCAGCTTGAGGATCATGCCGCGCACCAGTGGCGCCAGGGTGCGCAGGTGCGCGCTATGGGCCAGCAGTTCGGTCTTGCCGGCGGCGCTGAGCGCGGGGCTGACGTCGGCGCTGGTCATGCCCTTGCCGGCGCTCTTGTAGGCGTTGAAGGCACCGGCCAGGTAGTTGCCGATGGTGGCTTGCGGGTCATGCAGCAGCAGGCTGCCCCCGCCACCGGCCGCCACGCTGGCGGGGGCCGGGCCTGCGGCCAGGGCGGCCAGGCCGCCGGCGATGTCGAGGATCAGCTGCTCGCCGAGGGTGGCTGCGTCGGCCAGTGCGGCCTTGAGGTTGCCTGCGGCCTGGCCGACGAAGTCGTCGATGCTGCCGACGATATCGGCGTTGAGGTGGCCGACCATCAGCTCGATCAGTGCATCGCCCAGCACCTGCTTGCCCTCCTGGCGCACGATGAACAGCATCGGGCGCAGGGCCATGCGGGCCGCTGCCGCGCTGGCGGGCGAAGTGACCAGGCCGATCAGGTTGATGCCGTAGGTGGCGCAGTCGATCGGGTCGGGCACCTTGTTGCGGGTGAGGATGGCGATATCGCCCAAGGCATCCACCAGGGCGATGATGTTGCCCGCCACGGTCACGTTGCCGGCCACGCCCTTGAGGCGTTCGAGGGTGACGAAGCTGGCGCTGGTGTTGCGCAGCCAGGTATCGAACACCACCGCGCCACGGCCGACGTCCTCGATCTGCACCTCGGCCAGTGGGGTGATCGCGACCTGAGGGGCACGGGCGTTTTCGTTTGTTGCGGCATTCTGTGCAGTCATGAGATCAGCTCGCCTGGCATCAGGTCAGTCAGGGTATTCAGGCTCGGCGCCTTGAAGTCGGGAAGTTTGGGCAGGGTCGGCAGCCTGGGCAGGCTGGCCATGGCGCCCTGGACGGCGGCGCCTGCCTTGCCGGCGGCGCCCAGTGCGCTGGAAGCGGCCGGCAGCGCCGAGCTGGCGGCAGAGGCCAGTTGCGGCAGGCCGGCCACGCCGCCCTTGAGCGCGGCTTGCACCTGCTGCGCGCTTTGCAGAGTGTTCTGCCCGGTCTTGAGCAGACCCATGCCGGTCTTCGCCGCGCTCATGCCACTGCTGGCCAGTTGCTTGGCCTTGTCCAGCATGCCGCCGCTGCCGTCGGGAGCGAGCTTGGCGTACATCGATTCGAGCAGCGACGGCGTGCCCTCTTCGGCCACGGGCAGCTTCGGCCAGGGCAGGCCCTTGGCGAAGCTGCCGATGCTCCAGGTATCGGCCGTGTCGAGGCCGAACTTGGCCATGGCCGGCCCCGGCGCCGCGCCGGAGACGGTGTTGAAGCCCTGCCCGTCCAGCGCGCCCTTGAGCACCGTGCCCAGGGCATCAGTGACTTCGTAGTCGCCGGCCTTGATGCCTTTGGTGTTGGCGTACAGGTTGAACAGTTCCAGTGCGCCCTTGCCCGGCTTGGGCGGCTCGGGGAAGGTGCCGGCCATGCTCGCCCCGCCGATATGGGCGAACTGCGCGGCGTGGGCGGTGTAGTTGGCGCTGGTGACGTGGGTGATGCCGCCAGCGTTGTAGGTGGTGCCGCTGCCGCCGCCCTGCACCACCAGCTCGGTCTTGGCCTTGAGGGTGATGCGGTCGGCGTTGGCGGTGATGTCGAGCTTGGCCAACAGGTTGATGTTGTCCTTCAGCGCGCGGAAATCGATATCGCCAGAGGCGGCCACCAGGCGCAGGCCGAGGCTCTGCACGAACAGGCGCATGCCCTGGCTGGCGCTGGCCAGCAGGCGCTTGCCGATGGCCAGGCTGGTGTGGCCGGTGCTGCTCAGGGCCAGGTGGCTGCCGCTGGTGAGGTGGTTGGGGCCGGGGGTGGTCAGGGCGATGCCGG
>NZ_JAVYJF010000046.1:0-3138 GCF_032621715.1 Pseudomonas sp. zfem004
CACCTGATCCCATCCCGAACTCAGTAGTGAAACGATGCATCGCCGATGGTAGTGTGGGGTTTCCCCATGTGAGAGTAGGTCATCGTCAAGATTCATTTCGCAAAACCCCTATCTGCGCATGCAGGTAGGGGTTTTGTCTTTTTCAGCAGGAAAAAGTACGGCGCCGGCGGCGGTTTCCTTCCTTGAGGGTGGCCCTTTTCCTATGCAAGGCTTCGGGGCGTGGCTATCATGCCAGCCTTATTCCGAGTCGAGACTGGCATGCTGAAGTTGTTGAATCTCCTCAAGGATGGCCGGTTCCATTCCGGAGAGGCGCTGGGGGCTGCCCTTGGCGTAAGCCGCAGTGCCGTCTGGAAACAGCTGCAACATCTTGAAAGTGAGCTGAACCTGACCATTCATAAGGTCCGTGGGCGCGGCTATCAGCTGGCAGCGCCGTTGAACCTGCTGGAATCGCACGCGATTACCGCGTTCTCCCAGGGCGAGCAGTGGCCGGTGTTCATCCATGAAAGCATCGACTCGACCAATGCCGAGGGCCTACGGCTTGCGGCGCAAGGCCAGGCTGCTCCCTTCCTTGTACTTGCCGAGCGCCAGACTGCCGGTCGTGGTCGTCGCGGGCGGCAGTGGGTAAGCCCGTTTGCTGAAAACCTTTATTTCAGCCTGGTGTTGCGGGTTGAGGGTGGCATGCGTCAGCTCGAAGGGCTGAGTCTGGTGGTTGGCCTGGCGGTGATGCGTACCCTGCAAGCTTTCGGGCTCAAAGACGTTGGGCTCAAGTGGCCAAACGATGTCCTGGTAAGAGGGCGCAAGATCACCGGTATCCTGCTGGAGTTGGTCGGTGACCCGGCCGATGTCTGCCATGTGGTGCTGGGTATTGGCATCAATGTGAACATGCAGTCCAGTGAGCAGATCGACCAGCAATGGACCTCCATGCGTAGCGAAGTTGGTCTGGTGGTTGACCGCAATCAATTGGTTGCGCTACTCAGCCAGCAGCTGCAGCACGAGCTGGCGCGTCATCGCCGATACGGCTTCGCCGCGTTCCAGGAGGAGTGGGAGCAAGCGCACCTGTGGCAGGGGCGCAAAGTCTCACTGGTGGCTGGCAATACTCGCATTGATGGGGTGGCGCGAGGTGTGGATGGTCAAGGCGGTTTGCGTCTTGATGTAGATGGTGTGGAGAAGAGCTTCAGCGGTGGCGAGCTCAGTCTGAGGTTGCGTGATGATTCTTGAGCTCGACTGCGGGAACAGCTTTATCAAGTGGCGGGTGATACACGCTGCAGATGCGGTTATCACTGGCGGCGGTATCGTCGACTCCGACCAGGCCCTTGTGGCGGCTATCGGCGCGCTTCCTGCCTTGCACCTGATAGGTGGCCGAATGGTAAGTGTGCGTAGCGAGGAAGAAACTACGGCACTTTGTGCTCTTCTTCGGCAAGCCTTCGCCATTGAGGTCAAGGTGGCTCAACCTGTGCAGGAAATGGCCGGGGTGCGCAATGGCTATGAGGATTTCCAGCGCCTGGGTATGGATCGCTGGCTGGGTGCGCTGGGTGCTTTTCACCTGGCCAAAGCAGCTTGCCTGGTCATTGATTTCGGTACCGCGGCGAAGGCGGACTTTGTTGCGGCCGATGGTGAGCATCTGGGCGGGTACATTTGCCCTGGCATGCCGCTGATGCGTAGTCAGTTGCGGACCCACACGCGCCGTATCCGCTATGACGATGCATCGGCTGAGCGCGCGCTTAGCAGTCTGGCTCCTGGGCGTTCGACGGTAGAGGCGGTGGAGCGCGGCTGTGTGCTGATGCTCCAGGGTTTTGCCCGGACGCAAATCGAGCAGGCGAAAGCCTTGTGGGGTGATGACTTCACGATCTTCCTCACGGGTGGAGACGCCCCGTTGGTGCATGAGGCTGTTCCCCAGGCGCGGATTGTGCCGGATCTGGTATTCGTTGGTCTGGCCATGGCCTGCCCTTTGAGTTGAGGTGTCTATGCGCTGGTTATTTCTGCTGTTGCTCGTGCTGAACGTTTTCTATTACGTATGGCATCAGCAGGAGGCTCCGCTGAGGGTCAAAGAGGTCGCGCCTCTCTCTCTATATAAAGGCAGCCAGCAAGAGATTCGTCTGTTGCGTGAAACGGGTGTTGCGACACCCGCCAGGCGCCGGGATGAATGCCTGGTGGTGGGCGGGGTTGGGCGAGAGCAGCTCGATGCGCTAAGACAGCGGCTGCTGAGCCTCGATATCGCCTCGCAGCCGGTCGCAGGGCAGCTGCCTGGAGCCGAGGGCTTCTGGCTCAAGGTGGCCCCTGAAGGCGAGCGTTTGCTGGACCAATCCGTGCTGGCCATTCTTTCCAAGGATTTCAAAGACTTAAAACACAAAATTATTTTGTGCGAGGGTATTGCAACTGCTGAATAGCTTGATAGAATGGCGCCCGCTTCACAGGGAACGCCACTCAGGTGGCAGAACCAGAGGCAGTGTCAAAGAAGCTAAGTTTCAGATTTGATTGAAAAAATTTGAAAAAACGCTTGACACTAGGGCGGCAGCCAAATAGAATGCCGGCCACATCTGGAGGGATTCCCGAGCGGCCAAAGGGGACGGACTGTAAATCCGTTGCGAGAGCTTCGAAGGTTCGAATCCTTCTCCCTCCACCAGTTTCAGCGAGAGCCGCAAGCTCCGCGGGTATAGTTTAGTGGTAGAACCTCAGCCTTCCAAGCTGATGATGCGGGTTCGATTCCCGCTACCCGCTCCAAGTTTGCAGTTGTTGCGCAATGTGTTTCGCTCTTGTAGCTCAGTTGGTAGAGCACACCCTTGGTAAGGGTGAGGTCAGCGGTTCAAGTCCGCTCAAGAGCTCCATATAAACAAGGCAGATATGAAAATATCTGCCTTTGTTTTATCAGCGGTATGACTATTTCTTCTGCGGAGGACTGTATCGATGGCTAAGGAAAAGTTTGATCGTTCCCTACCTCACGTTAACGTCGGCACCATCGGCCACGTTGACCACGGTAAGACCACTCTGACTGCAGCGCTGACCCGCGTCTGCTCCGAAGTTTTCGGTTCGGCCGTCGTTGAGTTCGACAAGATCGACTCGGCTCCGGAAGAAAAAGCTCGCGGTATCACTATCAACACCGCGCACGTCGAGTACAACTCGAACATTCGTCACTACGCT
>NZ_JAVYJF010000047.1:0-2847 GCF_032621715.1 Pseudomonas sp. zfem004
CTGGGTGCTGCGTCGGCGATGATCATCGCCATCGTGGTGGCGTACTTCACCGCAGGTGCGGTGAGTGGTTTGGCCACCAGTGTCGGGTCTTCCGCCACCAGTGTTGCCAGTGCCGCCGGCGTCAGCACCACGACAGCCACCACCATTGGTACGGCAGCCAGCGCCGCGACTACCGCTGTGGTCAGTTCGGCGGCCAGCAGCGCAGCGATCAGCACCATCAACAACCAAGGCAACCTTGGGGCGGTATTCAAGGACCTGACATCGAGTGATGCCCTGCGCGGTTACCTTGTTTCCGGGATCACGGCCGGTCTCACCGCTGGGCTGTTCGACGATTGGATGGGGACTAAAACAGGTCCAGCTGGGGCACTGGAGAACGGCGGAAAAGTAGTCACTACCGAAAGCCTCTCCAAACTGGAAGGCATAGGCCGCTTCGCGGGCAAYCAGTTGCTGCAGAACGGCACCTCTACCGTGCTCGATCGCGCCTTGGGTGGTGAYAGCTCGTTCAGTGATGCCTTGCGCARCAGCCTTGCCAACACCTTTGCCGCYGCAGGCTTCAACTGGGTGGGTGACCAGACCAGTCCTGACAGGTGGGACYTGAAGGAGGGCAGCGTCGCCAAGATCGGCCTGCACGCCATCATGGGAGGCTTGGCRGCGGAAGCGGCGGGCGGTGATTTCAAGACAGGGGCGCTGGCCGCTGGGGTRAACGAAGCGCTGGTTGGCAGCCTGTCGCAGTGGTACGGCRCGATGGACCCCGAGAAGAAGAAAAGCCTGCTGACGATGAACTCGCAGGTGATCGGGGTGCTGGCGGCCGCTGCTCAAGGTGGGGACGAGGCGGCGCTGCAGACTGGGGCTTGGGTGGCGGGGACTGCTACGCAGTACAACCACCTCGACCACGGTGATGCGAAATCGTTCGAAGCGAGCATGGAATCCTGTGGCAGCGATGAGGCTTGCCAGCGGGATAGCTGGATTAAAGAAAAATATGCAGAAGAAAGCATCTACATCGACAAGTCTGTAGAGGGCGTCTCCGGGCCTATGCTGGCAAGGGACAAGATGGGACAGGTTGGTGCGGCGCTGGATGCCCTGCTGGCGATGACGTGCACTACGACAACCTGCCAAGAGTACAAGCTGGACTTGATTGGAAGTGCGCTGGCCAATTACAAGAAGCTGAGCGATGTCGCGGGGGAGTGGTCCCCGACGCTGGATCGGATTGGGATGGTTGTGTTAGGCGTTGGTACGGTTGGGGCGGAAGGCCCACGCCCTAGGCCTGCTGGCACTCCGATATCGGTTGGTACTGTTCAGGTTGAAAAGGCACTGGAGTACTTCTCGAAGGTCAAAGATAGCGTTAAAGTCGTTGGTGCAAAAGGTTTTGGGAAAGTAGAAGGCTCCTATTCAGCGGTGAAACCGGGACCATTGGCCGATAATATTGCTGAAACGTTCTCTGGTGGACGGTACTCCGTTGTTACCCTTGAGAAGGAAGCTGTTCTGTACCGTGCAGGGACCACCGATAAACCTCTTGGACAGTTTTTCAGCAGTGAGCCGCCAACTGGAGTAATACAGACTAGGATCGACAAGGCAGTTCTACCGGAGTGGCCTGGGGGCGCAAAATCACCCATAGATACGGTTTTTGAAATAAAGATACCTGCCGGTACCAAAGTGTACGTTGGTGAAGTTGGATCCCAGGGTGGATTCTATGTTGGTGGGTCACAGCAAATTGTGGTTCAGAAGCCTTGGCTGATTGAAGGGGTTAAAGTGACTAACTCGAGTCCATTGAAATGAGAAATCTTAATGATGTTGACTTGATTTTGGCGCGAATGATCGAGCTGCTTCGTTTGGGGTCGTTTGATGATTGGGCTATAGTGCTTGAAAAAGTCAAGAATGGATTTGATATGGATCCGAAAAATTCATCGCTAAAATTGTTGTCAATGTACGGGGGGATGGGGTCTCTTAATGATGTTGTGCTTTATAGGGATGGCCAGCCATTAGTTAAAGAGAATGATGAATTAGATAATTTAAGAGCTCAGCTTTATGAGCTTTGTAAGAAATAGCGCAATGGTGCAAAAGCTCCTGCGACGCCACGTACACCTCGGTGCACAAGGGGCGTTGAACACATCTTTGCTTGATGAGTTAACTGCTAAGGATTCTCCGAGCAAGTCGGCACAGGCCACTCGATCTGTGCTGAAATAGCCTTCCGTTCAGCTACCGTAGCAAGCCTTGCCCATGAGCTAGATGAACTTCTCCGATTTCGAATATGCCGGTAAGCGCAAGCAAACCGCCGTGAGCGTTTCCTATCAGAGATGGAACAGGTCGTTCCGTGGAGCGGATAGGTCGCGTTGATTGAGTCGCACTACCCGAAGGTCGGTGGCGATCGTGAGCTGTATCCCTTGGAAACGATGCTGCGCATTCACTTGCTGCAGAACTAAGGGTGCAGGCAGATGCGGACAAAAGCGGCTGGAGATTGCCTCCAGCCGTCTTGTGAAAGAAAGTGTAGTGAACCACCTGTGCTGGAATCGTCGATCCCTGGGCATTGATCGTCTCGATTCTCATCACCTGGCCATTCTCGTGGCTTTGGCCAGCAAACATGAGGCACGCATCCGCGCACAGACGGAGCCCGGCTTGTCGCCGGCGGGCCACCGGCAGGGGGAGAGTACCCATTGGTTAGCCTGATGGACCTCTGACAAGTGCATCGACCTCAGGCAGGTTGACCAGCAGACGGTCAGCCAGACCATCAATGCAATGGTCGCGGCCGATCCGCAACTGGCCTGGATCAAGGCTGCAGAACAGCGTGGGGATGTGGATTGGCGGCAGGTGAAGGAAGTTCACGACTCCTTCAAGTACAGCAATTCGGGG
>NZ_JAVYJF010000048.1:0-3454 GCF_032621715.1 Pseudomonas sp. zfem004
CTGAAAGCGGGTCTGGACGAGTACATCCGCTACTACAACCATGACCGCATAAAGCAGAAACTGAACGGCCTGAGCCCTGTCGAGTACAGGGCCCAGGCCGCTAGCTAATCTGTCCAACTTTTTGGGGGCAGTCCAACCTGTGGGAGCCGACTTGCCGGCGATTGGGCTGCGCAGCAGCCCCCGTCGAGATAACTCAGTTCTCTTCTTTTGCGGCCACCGGCGCCGGCGGTGGCCGCAGCCCCACCTCGGCGATCAGCTTCAGTTGCTGACCATTGCGCACCACTTCGATGGTGATCTTTTCGGTAGGCTTGATCCGCGCCACCTGATTCATCGACTTGCGGCCATCACCGGCCGGTTCGCCGTTGATGCTGAGGATCACGTCCCCCAACTGCAGTCCCGCACGTGCCGCCGGGCCATCGCGGAAAATCCCCGCCACGACGATGCCCGGGCGCCCCTGCATGCCGAACGATTCGGCCAGCTCCTGGCTCAGCGGCTGCACTTCGATGCCCAGCCAGCCACGGATCACCTGGCCGTGCTCGACGATCGACTTCATTACCTCCAGCGCCAGCTTGACCGGGATGGCGAAGCCGATGCCCTGCGAGCCGCCGGACTTGGAGAAGATCGCCGTGTTGATGCCCACCAGGTTGCCGTTGGCATCGACCAGCGCGCCGCCGGAGTTGCCCGGGTTGATCGCCGCGTCGGTCTGGATGAAGTCTTCGTAGTTGTTCAGGCCCAGCTGGTTGCGGCCGGTGGCGCTGATGATGCCCATGGTCACCGTCTGGCCGACGCCGAAGGGGTTGCCGATGGCCAGGGTGACGTCGCCGATGTGGATGTTGTCGGAACGGCCGATGGTGATCGCCGGCAGGTTCTTGAGGTCGATCTTCAGCACCGCGAGGTCGGTTTCCGGGTCACTGCCGATGACCCGGGCCAGGGTTTCGCGGCCATCCTTGAGCGCCACGACGATCTGGTCGGCACCGCTGGTGACGTGGTTGTTGGTCAGCAGGTAGCCCTCGGGGCTCATGATCACCGCCGAACCCAGGCTCGACTCCCAGCGCCGCTGCTTGGGCAGGTTGTCGCCGAAGAAGCGCCGGAATTGCGGGTCTTCGAACAGCGGGTGGGCGCTCTTGTTGACCACCTTGGTGGTGTACAGGTTGACCACCGCCGGGGCGGCCAGAGTCACGGCATCGGCATAGGAGACCGGGCCCTGCATGATCCGGGTGGTCTGCGGGGCCTGCTGCAGGTTGACGTCCTGGCTGGGCAGGCCGACCCATTGCGGGAAGCGCTGGATGACCAGCATGGCGATCAATACGCCGGTGAGCAGGGGCCAGCCGAAATAACGCAGAGCCTTGAGCATGAATCAATCCTGGGAGTAGGGCGGGGGCCACATCGGTGCGGCCCAGGGTGCGAGCGCGCGCGATCATACACGTGAAAAAGTCGATCGGCGACGGCTGCCTCATCGCGGGGCAAGCCCGCTCCCACGCCAGATMWMGRATCGGCGTGGGAGCGGGCTTGCCCCGCGATTGCTTCAGGTCGGATTACTGCTGATCCGGCACCACCGCGATCACATCGATCTCCATCAGCCATTCAGCCTGGGCCAGGCCCGCCACCACCAGCCCGGTGGAAATCGGGAACACGCCCTTGAGCCACTTGCCCACTTCCTTGTACACCGGCTCGCGGAAGCGTGGGTCGGTGATGTAGGTGGTGGTCTTGACGATGTGCGACAGGTCCGAGCCTGCCTCTTCAAGCAGTTGCTTGACGTTCTTCATTGCCTGCTCGGCTTGGGCTCGTGGGTCACCCAGGCCGACCAGGCGGCCTTCGAAGTCGGTGCCGACCTGGCCGCGAACATAAATGGTGTTGCCGGCGCGGACCGCCTGGCACAGGTCGTTGTCCAGGGTCTGGTTAGGGTAGGTGACCTTGGTGTTGAACATGCGGATGCGGGTATGGGTAGGCATCAGTGGGCTCCGAGGGTGCTGACATTATTGAGCGAAGTGTCCTGTTCTTGCGCGTTGCGCTGGTCGCGATCGCGGTAGGCCAGGTAGGTGCGTTGGGTGGCGATATGGCCGGCGACGTGCTTGGCGTCGTGCCAAACGCCCCAGATGAAGGACGAGCCACGGCGCGACAGCCAAGGCAGGCCGAGGAAGTACACGCCCGGCTCTTTCGACACGCCGCGCTGGTGCTGGGGCTTGCCGTTGGCATCGAAGGCGTCGACCTGCAGCCAGCTGAAGTCCACGCCGTAACCGGTGGCCCAGATGATGCTGGTGACATTGGCCTTGGCCAGGTCCAGTTCGCGCAGCGGGTTGCTGACGCAGTCCGGGTCGGGCAGGCGCTTGCGCGCGTCAGGTTCCGGCGGCAGGTCGAGGCCGTTGCGCTCGATGTAGGCGTCGGCGGCATCCAGCAGGGCCAGGTAGTTTTCGTCGCCACGCTGGATGTTGTCGGCCAGGTTGTCCTGGAACCGCGCCACACCGCCTTCGAACGACTGGGTCAGGCCGACCAGGGTCATGCCCTGGTGGGCGAGGGCACGGAAGTCCACGGTGTGGCCGCCTCGGGCGCCGGACACGGCGATGGTCACGTGTTCGCGGCCGGGCTTGGCGATCTCCGCGTCCCACTCGCCGAGCACGCCCAGCCACCAGCAGAAGTCGCGGTTGCGGTAGCTGCGCGGTGGGCGGTCGTGGGCACCGACCGACAGGTACACCTGGCGCCCGGCACGCATCAGCTCTTCGGCGATCTGCACGCCGGAGGAGCCGGCGCCGACCACCAGCACCGCGCCTTCGGGCAGTTGCTCGGGGTTGAAGTAGGCGGCCGAGTGGATCTGGTGCAGGCTTTCATCCTTTGGCGCGATGGCCGGAATGACCGGTTTCTGGAACGGGCCGGTGGCGGCCACCACGCGGTTGGCGTGGATCACGCCCTGGTTGGTTTCGATGGTGAAGCCTGGGCGGTCGGCGTTGCGCGCCACTTTTTTCACTTCCACGCCGGTGCGCACCGGCAGGTTGTATTTGCGTACGTACTGCTCGAAGTAGTCGGCGACCTGGTCCTTGCCGGCGAAGGCGTCGGCGTCGAGGTCGAATTCCAGGCCCGGGAAGCGGTCGTGCCAGACTGGCCCGTTGGCCACCAGCGAGTCCCAGCGGCCGGTGCGCCAGGCCTCGGCGATGCGGTTGCGCTCCAGCACCAGGTGCGGCACGCCGAGCTTGCTCAGGTGTTCGCTCATGGCCACGCCGGCCTGGCCGGCGCCGACCACGAGGGTGTCGATTTGGTAATTGTTCAGTGTCATGTCCGAGCCCTTGTTCAGGCGGTTGTTGTTGAGGTCGGTTGGGAGGACCGCCGTTGCCTGGGGCCAGACTAGGGATGGCTGGGAAATCGCGAAAATAGTATTTAGCTGGGGCTTGCCGATAAATTGGCGAAGGGGGGGCGGCCTGTGGGAGCGGGCTTGCCCCGCGATATGGCAATCGCGGGGCAA
>NZ_JAVYJF010000049.1:0-2985 GCF_032621715.1 Pseudomonas sp. zfem004
CGGTGGAGGCCGACGAGCAGCGCAGTGTGAGCGGCGAGCGCAAGGTGCTGGTGCGGGCCAGTGACCACCTGGTGGTCGAGCAGGGCAGCCAGACCCGCGTGGGCACGGTGCTGGTGCAGCATGCCGGGCGCCAGGTGCAAGTGTCGGCGGATGGCGAGGTGGTGGTGGAAGGCGGGGCCAGCATCAGCCTCAAGGTCGGCGGGCAGCACCTGGTGATCAACAGCGCCGGCATTTTTGCCAGCAGCCCGATCCAGGTGGGGGGCACACCGGCGGCCAGCGTCATGGCGCAACCCTTGCTGCCGGGCGACAGCCAGGCGCAGCCTGCCCTGTTGCTACCGACCACGGTGGGCTCGGTACAACTGGCGCTGGTGACGGCGGGCCCGGCGCTTGGCAGTGCGATGTGCCCAGTGTGTGACAGCTGTTGCGAGGCACTGTCCTTGGGAGGTGCCGCATGAACGCGCCGAACCCTTGGCAATGGATGGCACGGGAGCGGGCCAGTGGCCGCGACATCGTGCTGATACTGGATGCCGGCTTCGACGCCCGCCAGGCCCTCATGGCCCGCCTGGGCTCGGAGCGCTGGTGCGCGCTGTATCACCAGACCGAAGTCGCCCACCTCGCCGCGCATGGGCCGGTGTGCTTCCTGATCGGTGAAGGCGAGGTGCATTTGCTGCAGGGCCTGCTGGAGGCGCCGCAGTGCAATTGGGGCTGGCTGGCCAGCCTGGCACCCGGTGAGCTGATGGCCTGGGTCGAGCATTGGCGTGCCCGGCTGCTGCTAGGCCAGCGGCCGCAACGGGCGTTGTATCGCTTCCACGACAACCGCGAACTGGCCCGGGTAATGACGGTGCCTGAGCGCCGGGCTGCCTGGCTCGGTCAGGCTATCAGTGTGTGCTACTGGCAGGGCACGGCCTGGCAGGTGGTGGACAACCCGGCGCCGCGTGCCTACCCGGCCCCGCTCGACCCAAGCTGGTTACCCACCCCGGCCGAGGTCGCAAACGACGGCGTCGCCCTGGCCAATGCCCATCGCTGTCTCTACAACCGGCATCTGCCTGCCTACAGCGCCCTCGCCGAAAGCCAGGCGCCTCTGGAGTGGTTGGCGCATCAGCTGCGTCAGGCCCGGGCCTGGGGTTGGCATACGGGGGAGGCGATTGAGTTTCTGATGATGCTGAGCCTGCACTCGCCGGGGTACGAGGTACCGCGTGAGTGTGCGCCGCTGGCTGATGAAAGCCCTCAGGCGCACTTGGAGCGGCTGCGGCTTCGCACAGTGTTTTGAGCAAGGAGGAAGGTATGAAGCGTTCGATACTCAAGTGTGGGGTGTTGGTCGGTTTGATTTCAGTGGTGGGGTGCGCTGAAGAAAAGCCGAATACGTTCAAGTTTGTGGGTGAGTTACCCCCTGATTTTGGATATGCGGCGGTTGCGCACTATGAGCCAGAGCCCGGGGAGAAGTGTGAATTGACCGACTGGCGCAGGTCGTTCAATAGACATTGGCCTAGAGAGTATGACCCGACGTCGATCATTGAAATTCGAAAAACGATCAAGGGCTGCCGGATGATTGTTAGTCATATAAAGATCAGAATCATGGCCTTTTACGGGAGCGCTTTTCACCATCGGTCAGAAGATAGGGCTAATGTTGGAGTTTATACAGAGTTGGATGAAAAATATCGGCGTGTCATGAATGCCGAGGATGGCGATACGTTCTACGGTGAATGCCAATGGCGCTTTCGTACCATGGGGCCAGATCGTAATCTTAGAAAATTGCTAAATTGCAAAAAAGACAATGAGCGCGGTGAGCTTTCTGTTGGAAGTCCGTTCGGTGCTTACTTGGTAGATCAACTACCGGGAAAAACGATCAGGATGAATATACGGCTTGTCGATGAGGAACGCCCGTCTATAAAGATGACATGGGAAAAATTCCCAAATGGTTGGAAGCGATGCTTGGGTGAGGGGCTGCATGATGCTTATGGGTTTTGCGATGATAATCCAGGTAAATTTAGTGATTTTATAATGCCCAGTGGCGAGACGTGCTCGATATACCCAGGTTGCGAGGAGTAATGTATGCGTTCGGTACAAGGCTATATGGATGAGCTCAATCACCCGTTCAATAATTTGATGCTCGTGTGTCCGGCGCGCGGCGGCAAGACTAGTTTTCAGTTGGTCGATGAATCGGGCAGTGGCGAGCCATATGCAGGTTTGTTTTATGAAGTTGTCGATTGTGAGGGTGAGTTTTATCGAGGCGTCCTAGATGCTCAAGGGGTAGGGGAGGCCGAAGACCATTATCAAGGGCCAATATCGTTGCGCTTGAATGGTGAGTATGCTGGGCCTGAAAAATTGTATCGCCATCTGTTACGCAGAGACTTTTACCCACTGAAGATAACCGAGCTTCAGGTGAGAGCTGAACAGACGCGCTATGTGAACCACGACAGTACTCGAACGACCTCCAGCCCGGCAGGCGAGCATGCGGACTATTTCCTTCAAGTAGAAGTTCGGGAGCTTGTCCGTCATGGCTGCCACCTTCCTCCGCTATCAGCACGTTCCTTCCCACCCGCCAAAGGGCTCCGGCGGATCATGGGCAAGCACTGCGAGTGGGGAGTGGCGCTCATGCCCGGCAAGCATACTGTGCTGGAGGTCCGCCCGCTTCGAGCGTTCCGGCCCGTGCTATCAATGGACCCTGAGTTCTGCGCGCTGAATCTGTATCAGTTGGCCTTGATGGCCACGCTCAGCTACAACCCGTTCGGTCAGGAGCCACTGGGCCATCCTGTGCTGGCCGCTTCGGTCAGCTTTCCCCATGTCCCCACTGTCGGAAACTGGTTTGGCGAGGCGCTGGCCTGTGGCCAGGAGATCTGGCGTGTTGATTCATCCCAGCGCAAGGAGTACTTCCCTCTGTACGAGGATGTGCCTTACTCCCAGCGATGGGAAATCGTGCCATTCGATCCTGATCTTTATGATGAGAACAAGCCTGATCAGGGTAAGGATCAGGAGAACCCGGCC
>NZ_JAVYJF010000005.1:0-130000 GCF_032621715.1 Pseudomonas sp. zfem004
GAGGTGCTGCCATGGTTGGTCGGGGTGGTCATGGCAGCGCTCCCGTTTCGCGGCGGATCAGAGGGTAGAGCAGCTGGTTCAAGTAGACGCAGGTGTTCAGCAGGGTCTGGCGCTGCTCTTCGCTGTCGGTGTCGAAGTACATGTCGAGCACTTCGCGCAGGCAGCCCATCAAGGAGGTGGCTTCGGTGCGGGCGGCTTCGGGGGTGAGGTCGGGGGAGATGGTCAGGTAAGGGAAGAAACGGGGTGGGTCGGGGACGATCTTCTTCATGGCGAAACCTCAGTGCGTTCTGGGAGCCGCCATCTCGATCTTTCTCACGGATGAAGGTGGCAGCCGTACGCGGGGTGAGAAACCGGTGCACTGAAGCCGGCCAGACCGAAGTCTGCCCGCGCATGGCTGCCATAAACCTGAAGCCTTGGCAGTGCAGGTCGGGTTCTCACACCCGGTCACCAAATTTGGCGACCGGGTGAAGTTAGCCCTGAGGGATTTCCCCGACAACGCAGCAACTTCCGGCAGGCGCGTAGGATAGTTCCCAAGCCTTCTGGGCTGAAGCATTTGGTTGCAGGTTCGGAAATGTCTTACGGGTTGAGAGGTCCTGGCTGGCCACCGCGTCAGGGCGGCCAGGTGCCAGGCGAAAGCCTTGCAGCGCCTATGAGATCGAGCGCCGCCCGCGCGGCGCTTCGCGGGTAAACCCGCTCCCACAGTTTGTTTCGGGCCAATTACTCCTGTGAAAGTACCGGCGCCTGCCTTGGTGCTTGCCTTGAGTCATGTGGGGCGGCGGCAACGCCCACGCTGAAATTGTGTCGAGCCAACAAGGGGGACCAGGTAATGGCACAGGAGAGACTGGCCCGAAATAAACTGTGGGAGCGGGTTTACCCGCGAAGCGCCGCGCGGGCGGCGCTCGATCTTGTAGGCGCTGCAACTCTTTCGGCGAACACCTGGTGGCCCTCACCCAGCATCCCGGCGAACACCTGGTCGCCTTCACCCAATCATCTTGAAAGATCCAGCCTGCGCCTGCGCCCTCAAGCCGCCACCTCACTCTGCGGCTCAAAACTATCCGCCCGAGCCAACTGCCACATCCGCGAATAAAACTGCCCATTCACCTCCCCAGTCAGCAACTCCCCCGGCTTGAGGAACACATGCATCTGCGAGAACAGCTTGATCTCGGTCGCCGAAATACGCCGCACCAGATGCTTGGCCTCCAGCTGCGCCGGGTGTTCCAACCCCGCTGCCGCCAGCATTTCGGCCAGCGCGCGCAAGGTGTTGTGGTGGAAATTGAGCACCCGCTGGGCCTTGTCCGGCACCACCAGCGCCCGCTGACGCAGAGCGTCCTGAGTCGCGACCCCAGTTGGGCACTTGTTGGTGTGGCAGCTCTGCGACTGAATGCAGCCAATGGCGAACATGAAACCACGCGCCGAGTTGGCCCAGTCGGCGCCAATGGCCAGCACGCTGGCGATGTCGAAAGCGCTGACGATCTTGCCGCTGGCACCGAGCTTGATCTTGTCGCGCAGGTTCAAGCCCACCAGGGTGTTGTGCACGAACAGCAGGCCCTCGCGCAGCGGCACGCCGATATGGTCGGTGAACTCCACCGGCGCTGCGCCGGTACCGCCTTCCTTGCCATCGACCACGATGAAGTCGGGGAGGATGCCGGTTTCCAGCATGGCCTTGGCGATGCCCATGAACTCCCACGGGTGGCCCAGGCAGAACTTGAAGCCCACTGGCTTGCCGCCGGATAGCTCACGCAGCTGGGCGATGAACTGCATCATCTCGATGGGGGTGG
Organism: Pseudomonas sp. zfem004; assembly: GCF_032621715.1. Taxonomy (NCBI): domain Bacteria; kingdom Pseudomonadati; phylum Pseudomonadota; class Gammaproteobacteria; order Pseudomonadales; family Pseudomonadaceae; genus Pseudomonas; species Pseudomonas sp. zfem004. The sequence goes on from NZ_JAVYJF010000005.1 coordinate 1,779, forward strand.
AAAACGCGCTGTGGCGCGACGGCGAGATGCAGTCCTCGCCCATCAGGATGCCGCGGGTCTCGGCGATTTCCTGGGTGACCTTGTGCTTGGGCAGGATGCCGCCGTGGCCAGGTTTGGCGCCCTGGCTCATCTTGATCTCGATCATCCGTACCTGCGGGTTCCGCGCCTGGGCTGCGAAGCGCTCGGGGTCGAAGCGCCCGTCGGGGGTGCGGCAACCGAAATAGCCGCTGCCCAGTTCCCAGGTCAGGTCGCCACCGTGTTCGCGGTGATAGGGGCTGATGCTGCCTTCGCCAGTGTCGTGGGCGAAGTTGCCGAGCTTGGCGCCTTTGTTCAGGGCGCGGATGGCGTTGGCGCTGAGCGAACCGAAGCTCATGGCCGAAATGTTGAAGATCGACGCCGAGTACGGCTGGGTGCACTGCGGGCCGCCCACGGTGATGCGGAAACTGGCCGGGTCGGCCAAGGGCGCCGGGCGCATCGAGTGACCGATGAATTCGAAACCGGATTCGTACACATCGATCAGTGTGCCGAAGGGTTTGTCCGAGGCCTCGTTCTTGGCCCGGGCATACACCAGCGAGCGCTGGGCACGGGAGAACGGCAGGGCATCGCTGTCGGACTCCAGCAGGTATTGGCGGATTTCCGGGCGGATGGCTTCGACGAGGTAGCGGATGTTGCCGAGGATCGGGTAGTTGCGGCGTACCGCGTGGCGCTGCTGCAGCAGGTCGAACACGCCGATCAGGCTGAGCAACCCGGTGGCCAGGGTGAACGGCCACAACCACTCATGGTGGAGCAGCGGCAGGCTGGCGAGGGTGAACAGCACGCAGGCGGCGAAGAAGGCGTAGCGACTGAGAAGTGACAGGCTCATACGGGGTCCTTGCGAATGGCTCGGTCAGGCTCAGGGCCTGGGGCGAACCCCGACCATAGCCCGCTGGCCGGCCCATGGCCAGCCTGGTGCGGCGCAGGAAAAATGAAAATAAGGGTATCGAAAATCATTCGCGATAGATTATGTTATAAAGTATCAATTCAAATCCGAGGAGTAACCACCATGAAGGCAGGCATCCACCCCGCGTACCGCACCGTGCTGTTCCATGACACCGCTGCCGATGTGTATTTTTTGATCGGGTCGACCGTCGATACCGATCGCACCCAGCAGCACAGCGATGGCCAGACCTACCCCTACGTGGCGCTGGATGTGTCCAGCGCTTCGCACCCGGTGTACACCGGGCAGCAGCGCAAGACCACGGTGGAAGGGCGGGTGGCTGGGTTCAACAAGCGCTTTGCCGGGTTTTCCGGGAAGACCGGGCAGTAGCCGACTACCATCGCGGGGCAAGTCGCATCTGCGCACCGCCGCTCCCACGCTGTGGATTGCCCCCCAGTTCTACAGCGAACGGCGTGGGAGCGGCGGTGCGCCGATGCGACTTGCCCCGCGATGGCGTCAGTAGCCAGAGCGCAACAAGCGCTGGTGCCACAGCGTTTGTTCAGCCAACGGCACATCAACCAGATACTGATACTTCCCCGCCACCCGGCACGCCACCGCCACCCCATCCCGATACAGCAGCCGATTGCCGTTCACCGCCGGCACCTTGGCCCCCGGCAACAACGTGCCCACCAGGTTCAACGGATCGCAGCCACTCACCACCACCAGCACCCCGTCCGCCTCACGCCTGCGCACCTGGCGCAATACCCCGATGGCTTCGGGCAAGGCGAACTGCTCGCCGGCCAGCCCGGCGATAAAGCGCCCGCCGCGGATCTCACCGCGCGCTTCGAGGCGGTGATAGCAATGCAGCAACTCACGCCACGACGGCAGCACATCGCTTTCGCGCTCCAGCAGGCGCCAGCACACCACGCCGTAGCGACGCAGCAGGCTGCGGGCGATATGTTCCAGGCGCTGATCGATGTCCACTTCGCTGCCCGCGCGGCGCAGCAGCGCCCAGCGCCCTGCATGGGCCATGGAACTCGACAGCGGCGGATGCCCGCGTCGGCTGCTGCGCGAAGCGCGTTTGGCCGCCGGAGTGATCAGGCTGCGCAGGCCACTGAAACCGTCGGCGCTGGCCAGGCCAAAGCCGACCAGTTCCTGCAGTGCGGCTTCCAGCTCGCTGGGCAGCAGGTGAGCCTCGTGGGTCAGTTCGTCGAAGAACAGTGCGCCGTGGGCCTGCAAGCTGTGCAGCACGCGCTGGCCCCGCGGCGATAGCTGTTCGGGATCCGGCGTTGGCGCAAGGCTGCGCCACAGCCCAAGCTGCTCGCGTGGCAGCAGCACCAAAGGTGTGCTGGTCAAGGTGCTGGCCGAGGCCGTGGCCGCCAGCCGGCTCCAGGCCCACTGGCCGCTGCGGCAGGCGTCGTCCAGCCAGTGCGGGCTGTAGTCCTTGATCCGTGCCGGCAGCAGTTCCGCCTCCCAGGCGCCGGCAGCGGCCGGGAAGCCTTGAAGCTGGCCGAGCACCTCGCCCACGGCCTGCGGACCACGCAGGCGCTCTTCGCCGGCCAGGTGCTGCCAGTCGAACAGAAAACGCATGAAGTCCTGCAGGCTGACCGGTTCGATCTCGCGGCGCAGGCGCTTGACCGTATAGCGGTGGATGCGCGCCAGCAGGTGGCGTTCGCACCACTGCTCTGCGCGCTCACCCGGGCTGAATTGGCCGCGCAGCACGTAACCTTCGCCTTCCAGCCGGGCAAGGGCCTGCTCGCAGTCGCCCAGGGCGCAACCCAGCGGCGTGCCGATCTGGGCGAGGGTCAAGGGGCCGAAGCCGCTCAACCGGGCCCGCAGCAGTTCGCTCAGCGCGGTGTCCTGCGCATAAGGCTGGTCGAAGCCCGGGAGCACTGGCAACGCTGGCTGCAGGTGGGCGCCGGGGAATACTGCGCTGATCTGGCCAAGGCGCTCACGGGCCAGCCACATGGGCGGCCCGCCTGCCTGGAGCCGGCAGGCTCTGCCGGACTGCGCCAGTTGTTCAAGCAGGGCGATCCACCCAGGGTTCGCCTCTGCTTCGGCCTGGGTGATCACGCCCAGGCTCATCAGGGCTTCGTGCAGTTCATCGGTGGTGGCCGCGTGCGGCCAGGCCTCGGCCTGCACGGCGCGGATGGCGTCGATGTCCAGCGCACCGAGGTCGTCGCTGCTGTGTACCTCGTTCCAGCGGCGGTTGAGCACGGCCTGGGTACGCCGCTCTTCCAGCGGGGCATCGTCGAGGAAGGTGTAGGGGCGGGCGTTGAGGATTGCCGAGGCCAGTGGTGAAGGCGCCGGCAGGTCGCGGCTGAGCAGGCGGATGTCACCGGCCTCCATGCGCCGCAGCAGCGCCAGCCAGCCTTCGCTGTCCATGGCGGTGTGCAGACAGTCGTCAAGGGTCTGTTCGACCAGCGGGTGGTCAGGAATCTGCCGCTCGCCGACCAGGTTCTCCAGGCAGGCGATCTGGTCGGGGAATACGGCGGCTATCAGGTCTTCGCTCTTCATGCGCTGGATCTGCGGCGGAACCTTGCGCCCACCCACATATCGCGGCAAGGCCATGGCCACCGCCGCGCACCAGCGCCAGCGCACGCCGAACAGCGGCGCGTCGAGCAGTGCCTGGACAAGGATCGGCTCGGCGGTGCGGCTGTTCAGGTAACGCCAGACCTCGTCCAGTTCGAAACTGTGGCTGCTGGACAGCGACAGCACGATGGCATCTTCACTGGCCGCCGCCTGCAGCTCGAAATTGAACGTGCGGCAGAAGCGCTTGCGCAGGGCCAGGCCCCAGGCGCGGTTGATGCGGCTGCCGTAGGGCGAGTGAATGATGAGCTGGGTGCCGCCGGACTCGTCGAAAAAGCGTTCCATCACCAGGGTCTGCTGCGAGGGCAGGGCGCCGAGCACCTGCCAGGTGCGACCGAGGTAGTCGAGCAACTGCTGGGCGCAGCCTTCATCCAGTTGGTAGGTGGTGCGCAGCCAGCCCAGCGCCTGGTCGAAATCGCTGGCCTGCAGTTGTTCATCCAGGCGCGCCTGCAACCGGGCCACTGCGCCAGACAGCTCATCGCTGCGCCCGGGCGCCTCGCCGATCCAGAACGGAATGGTCGGTGGCTGGCCACGGGCATCCTCGACCCGTACCCGCCCAGGTTCTACCCGCAGGATGCGGTAGGAGGCGTTGCCTAGCTGGAAGATATCGCCGGCGATGCTCTCTATCGCGAAGTCTTCATTGACGCTGCCGATGTTCAGCGCCTGGGGTTCGAGCAGAACGGCGTAATCGGCGGTTTCGGGGATGGTGCCGCCGCTGGTCAATGCGGTCAGCTGGCTGCCGCGTCGCCCGCGCAGGCTGGCGCTGACCGCATCACGGTGCAGGTAAGCGCTGCGCACGCCCTGGCGGCCATTGAACCCGTCGGCGAGCATGCGCAACAGGGCCTGGTAGTGGCCTTGGTCGAGGCCGGCGTAGGGGGTGGCCTGGCGCAGCAGGTTGAACAGCGCGCGCTCATCCCAGGGCTGGTTGCTCACTTCGGCGACGATCTGCTGGGCCAGCACGTCCAGCGGCGCCGCCGGAATATGCAGCTCATCGAGTTCGCCCCGGCGCACGCAGTCGAGCAAGGCGACGCACTCGATCAGCTCGTCCCGCGAGGTGGGGAACAGCCGGCCCTTGGGCACGCCATCGACCTGATGCCCGGAGCGCCCGACCCGCTGCAAGAAGGCGGCGATCGAGCCGGGCGAGGCGATCTGGCAGACCAGGTCGACATCGCCGATATCGATCCCCAGCTCCAGCGAGGCGGTGGTGACCAGCACTTGCAACTCGCCGGCCTTGAGTTGCTGCTCAGCTTTGAGGCGATGCTCCTTGGCCAGGCTGCCGTGGTGCGCGGCCACGGCGTCGTTGCCCAGGCGCTCGCCCAGGTGCCGGGTGAGCCGTTCGGCCAGGCGCCGGGTGTTGACGAAGATCAGCGTGGTGCGGTGCTGGCGGGCCAGCGCGGCCAGGCGCTCGTAGACCAGCGCCCAGACATCGGTGGCCATGACCGCGCCCAACGGTACCGGCGGCACTTCGAGGGCCAGGTCACGTTGGCGCACATGGCCGATGTCGACGATGGCGCAGGGGCGCTGGTGGCCGACCAGGAACTGCGCGACCCGCTCCACCGGGCGCTGGGTCGCCGACAGGCCGATGCGCCGCAACGGCCGGCCTGCCAGGGCTTCCAGGCGTTCCAGAGTCAAGGCCAAGTGGCTGCCGCGCTTGTTGCCGGCCAGGGCGTGGATCTCGTCGACGATCACCGTGTGTACGCCGGCCAGGCCTTCGCGGCCCGAGGCTGACCCCATCAGCACGTACAGCGATTCCGGCGTGGTCACCAGGATATGCGGGGCCAGCTTGCGCATGGCCGCGCGCTCCTTCTGCGGGGTGTCGCCGGTGCGTACTGCCGTGGTGATGCGCGGCGCCTTCAGGCCGAGCTGCTCGAGCTGTGCGCTGATGCCTTCGAGCGGGGCCTCGAGGTTGAGGCGAATATCGTTGGACAGCGCCTTGAGCGGTGAGACGTAGACAACCTGGGTTTGCGCCGGTAGTTCGCCGTCGTGGGCAAGCCCCTGGCAGAACAGCTCGTCGAGCACGGCGAGGAAGGCGCTCAGGGTCTTGCCCGAGCCGGTCGGCGCGGCCAGCAGCATCGACTGGCCTGCATGGATCAGCGGCCAGGCGCCGGCCTGGGCCTCGGTGACCGTGGCGAAGCGTTGGCGGAACCAGGTGGCCACGGCGGGGTGGAACAGGCCGAGCACCGGGTGCTGGTGAGCGGGGAGGTTCATGGATTGGTTATGGAGGGTTGCAGGCGGATAGGCAAGGGGCCGTTCGTCTGTCTGTGCCGGCCTCATCGCGGGGCAAGCCCGCTCCCACAGTTGAGGATGGCGCGGTCCCTGTGGGAGCGGGCTTGCCCCGCGATAGGGCCGGAACAGGTATCCTGCGCCTCCCGACCCTCCGTGAGCTGCCCCATGCCCAACACCATCCACATCGCCGCCGCCCTGTTGCTCGACCCGCAAGGCCGTACCCTGCTGGTGCGCAAGCGCGGCACCCTGGCCTTCATGCAGCCGGGTGGCAAGATCGATGCGGGGGAGTCGGCGGCCCAGGCGCTGGCGCGTGAACTGCACGAAGAACTGGGGCTGCGCATCGACCCGGCCCAGGCCACGCACCTGGGCAGTTTCAGCGCCCCGGCCGCCAATGAGCCAGGCTTCGTGGTCAAGGCCGAGCTGTTCCGTGTCGACAGCGCCGAGGCCGTAACCCCGGCGGCAGAAATCGAAGAAGTGCTGTGGCTGGCCGCCAGCGACACGCCAGGCCTGAACCTGGCGCCGTTGACCCGTGATCTGATCCTGCCGCTGTGGCGCGAAGGCCTCAACGCACCGCGCTGACCCCGTCGAGGGTGGCGAACGAGGTGTCCTTGGCGGTCAGCAGGAAGTCGCGCATGTACGGCGCATCGAGCATGTCGGTGCGCACCGCCGCGTACAGCGTGGCGAACAGGCCTTTCTCGCCCAGGCGCTTGCCCTTCACATAACCGCGCGAGCTGTATTCGTGCAGCGCCCAGTGCGGCATGCCGCACACACCACGGCCGCTGGCCACCAGCTGCATCATCATCACCGTCAGCTCCGAGGTGCGTACCGCCGCCGGTTCCATGTCGGCCGGCTCGAGGAAGCGGGTGAAGATGTCCAGGCGGTCGCGCTCCACCGGGTAGGTGATCAGGGTCTGGTCGAGCAGGTCCTGGGGCACGATGTAGGGCTTGCTGGCCAGCGGGTGCTGATTGGCGACGGCGAGCATGGCTTCGTAGGTGAACAGCGGCACATAGGTGATGCCGGCCAGGTCCAGCGGGTCGGAGGTCACCACCAGGTCGAGGTCGCCGCGGGCCAGGGCCGGCAAGGGGGCGAAGGCGAAGCCCGAGGCCAGGTCCAGCTCCACTTCCGGCCAGGCGTCGCGGAACTGGTCGATGGTCGGCATCAGCCACTGGAAGCAGCTGTGGCACTCGATGGCCATGTGCAGGCGCCCGGCGGTGCCGCCGGCCAGCCGGGCGATATCGCGCTCAGCGCCGCGCAGCAGCGGCAGGGTGGCGTCGGCCAGTTGCAGCAGGCGCAGGCCGGCGCTGGTGAAGCGGATCGGCTTGGTCTTGCGCACGAACAGCGGCAGGCCCAGGCGTTCCTCCAGCTCCTTGAACTGGTGCGACAGCGCCGATTGCGTCAGGTGCAGGCGCTCGGCGGCTTCCACCAGGCTGTCGGCCTCGCGCAGGGCATGAAGGGTCTTCAGGTGACGGATTTCCAGCACAAAGGCTCCGTGAACAATATTTGAGGGAAAGCGGGATGGCGTTGAGTTTCCCTCATGTTGCCCCGGCCTGTCGACCGCCGCTTGGCAATGACCGCTCGGCAAGGTTCATGAAACTGTCACGGTTTTGTGGCAGCGCGCCCGAATGGATTTCATCAGACTCGCGCTCTACTGGGGATCTGCATTCTGGTGTTTTTTTCATGCGGGCTTTTTTACTTTTCTTCTTGTTGCTGATCAGCGCCTCGGCGAGCTTCGCCGACGACCGCTGCAACCCACAGGTGCCGGTGCAACGTGCCGAGCTGGGCGAGCTGAGCCTGGTCTACCAGAGCGTCGGCGCGCCGCGGGATCCGGCGTTGTTGCTGGTCATGGGCCTGGGCGGTCAGTTGATCCACTGGCCGGACGACGTGGTCGAGGCACTGTGCCGACAGGGCTTTCGGGTGATCCGTTACGACAACCGCGATGTCGGCCTGTCGCGCTGGAACCAACTGCCGGGCTCGGCCAACCTCACCCTCGAAGTGCTGCGCTACAAGCTGGGCCTGCCGGTTTCGGCGCCCTACAGCCTGACCGACATGGCCGGCGACGGTCTGCATCTGATGGATGCGCTGCAGATCCGCCAGTTCCATGTGCTGGGTGTGAGCATGGGCGGGATGATTGCCCAGCACATCGCGGCCATGGCGCCGGAGCGGGTGCGCAGCCTGACGCTGGTGATGTCCAGCTCGGGCGCGGCCGGGTTGCCGGCGCCGAATCCGGCGCTGGTGCAGTTGCTGGCGCGGCGCAATGCACCGAACCGGGCGGTGGCGATCGAGCAGCAGGCTGATCTACTGGCGGCCTTGGGCAGCCCGCAGGTGAAGGATGATCGCGCGGTGTTGCTCAAGCAGGCGGCGCAGGCCTATGACCGGGCGTTCAACCCAGAGGGCGTGCAGCGCCAGATCATGGCGATTCTGGCCGAGCCGAGCCGGGTCGAGTTGTTGAATCAACTGCGGGTGCCGACGCTGGTGGTGCATGGCACCGCCGACCCGCTGCTGCCGGTGATGCATGGGGTGCACCTGGCGGCGCATATCCAGGGCAGTGAGTTGCGCTTGATACCGGGGTTGGCGCATCGCTTCCAGGAGCCGTTCAAGCAGCCGCTGCTGGGGGCGGTGCTGCCCTACCTGCAGTCGCACCGGCAGGATGTGACGCATATCGCAGGGCTCTAGAACCTATCGCGGGGCAAGCCCGCTCCCACGCGATATCGTGGGAGCGGGCTTGCCCCGCGATGCTATTTCGATCCTTCAGTGCATCCGCACCCAAACGCTCACCAGCACCGTCGCCGCCATCAGCCAGGCCACCGTGGCCAGCGCCAGCGACGCCTCCAGGCGCATGCGGTCGACCAGCACATACAAGGTCGCCAGGTACACGAAGTACGGAATGATCGACCACATGCCAAACAGGATGGTGGTCTTCAGGTCCTCGATGCTGCGCCCCTTGCCAACGATGTAGTGGGCGATCAGGGCAAAGGTGGGAAACAGCGGCACGAGCCCTGCGATGTAGTAGTTGCGGGTCTTCGACAGGATGGCCAGCAGCACCACCACGCCGGCGCCCAGGGCCGCTTTGAATACCAGGTCCACGTTGTCTTTCCAGGTTGAGATTGCCGATCAGCCGAGGCCGTATTTCTTCACTTTGTCGAACAGCGTGGTCTTGGCCATGCCCAGCTCCTGGCTGGCCTGGCTGAGGTTGCCGCCGGTGCGCTGCAGGGCGTCGCTGAGCAGGTTGCGCTCGAACGCCTCTACCGCCTCGGAAAACCCCAGGCCCTGGCTGGCGCCGCCGCTGGGGCCCTTCTTGAAAGCCGGCAGGCCCAAGGCATGGCGTTCGGCGACGTTGCGCAGTTCGCGCACGTTGCCCGGCCAGTCGTGGGCCATCAACTGCGACAGGGTCTGGCTGTCGAGCTCCGGCGCCTCGCGGTCGAAGCGCAGCGCCGACTGCTGCAGGAAGTGCTCGAACAGCTGCAGGATGTCTTCACGGCGTTCGCGCAGGGGCGGCAGCTCCAAGGTCACCACGTTGAGGCGGTAATACAGGTCGCTGCGGAACTGGCCGCTCTGGCCGAGGGCGTCGAGGTCGGACTTGGTGGCGGCGATCACCCGGCAGTCCACCGGGATGCTCTGGTTCGAACCCAGGCGTTCCAGGGTGCGCTCTTGCAGCACACGCAGCAGCTTGATCTGCAGGTTGATCGGCATGCTCTCCACTTCATCGAGGAACAGCGTGCCGCCATTGGCGTGCTCGATCTTGCCGATGCGCCGTTTGCCGGCGCCGGTGAAGGCGTTGGCCTCATGGCCGAAAATCTCGCTTTCGAACAGGTTCTCTGGCAGGCCGCCGCAGTTCAGGGCCACGAACGGCTGGCCCTGGCGCCGGCTGAAGTCGTGCAGGCAGCGCGCGACCAGCTCTTTGCCGGTGCCGGTTTCGCCTTCGATCAGCACGTTGGCCGAGGTGTCGGCAACGTTGGCGATCAGTTCGCGCAGGTGCTCCATGGCCGGCGAGCGGCCAATGATCCGGCCTTCCAGGCTGCTTTGCTCGACCAGTTGGCGGCGCAGGGCGACCACTTCCCGGGACAGGCCGCGCTGCTCCAGCGCGCGGCGGACCACGTCGACCAGGCGCTCGGGCGAGAAGGGTTTTTCCATGAAGTCGTAGGCGCCGTTGCGCATGGCGCCGACCGCCATGTCGATATCGCCGTGGCCGGTGATCAGCACCACCGGCAGGCTGCGGTCGCGGGCCTTGAGGCGGTTGAGCAGCTCCAGGCCATCGATGCCCGGCAGGCGGATATCGCTGACGACGATGCCGGCGAAATCGTCGCCGATGCGTTCCAGTGCCTGTTCGGCGCTGCCGACGCCTTCGCAGGCGATGTCCTCGAGGGCCAGCGCCTGCTGGCAGCCGAGCAGCACATGGGGATCGTCTTCGACGATCAGGACCGTCAAGGGTGCTTGGTTCATAGGGACCCTTCGTTCATGGGAGCTCTGCGGATTCGGTGGGCGGCGTGGCCAGGGGCAAGGCGAGGACGAACGCAGTGCCGCCGCCGGCGGGGTGTTCGACGCTCAGGGTGCCCTTGGCGGCGGTGGCCAGGCTGGCCGACAGGGTAAGGCCAAGGCCCAGGCCATGCTCGCCCGGTTTGGTGGTGAAGAACGGCTCGAACAGGTGCTTGCGCGCTTCCGGGTCGATGCCGTGGCCGTTGTCGCGTACCCACAGGCGGTACTTGTCGCCCTGGGCTTCACCTTCCAGCCACAGCTGCGGCAGCGGCTGGGTGGCCATGGCGTCCAGGGCATTGCCGATCAGGTTGACCAGGATCTGTTCCAGGCGGGTCTGGTCGATGGCCAGCTGCTGATCGTCGAACTGGCGGTGCAACTGCAGGTGGCAGGCACTGATGCGGTTGCCCAGCACCTGCAGGGTGGCCTCGACGGCCTTTTCCAGCGAGGCCTGGCCGCGGTCGTCGCCGCGCCGGGCGAACGAGCGCAGGCTGGCGGTGATGCGGCCCATGCGGTCGATCAGGTCGTTCATGGTGCGCAGGTTGGCGCTGGCGGTTTCCAGCGCGCCGCGTTCAAGGAAGCGCACGGTGTTGCCCGACAGCGTGCGTAGTGCCGCCAGGGGTTGGTTCAGTTCGTGGGCGATGCTGGTGGACATCTGGCCGATGGCCGCCAGCTTGCCGGCCTGCACCAGCTCGTCCTGGGCCTGGCGCAGGGTCTGTTCGGCGTGGCGGCGTTCGCGGATCTGGCCTTTGAGGCGTTCGTTGCTGGCACGCAGGTCGGCGGTGCGCTCGGTGATCTTGCGCTCCAGGTGGCTGTTGGCCTCTTCCAGCGCCTCGCGAGCAGCCAGGCGGGTGGCAATCACCTTGCGTCGCTCGTTCCAGGCGATGGCCAGGATCGCCAGCAGGGCGAACGCCACGCCGACCAGGATGCCCTGCACCATGGATTCGCGGCGCAGGTCCTGCAGCGGGGTGAGCAGGGTGAAGTGCCAGGGGGTGTCGACCAGGCGCCGGGTCTGGGCCAGGTAGGTCACCTCGTGGGGCTTGCCGTGGGCGGTTTCGCTGTTGGCCGGGAAGGTCAGTTTCTCCACGCCATCGGCCAGGGTTTCGCGGGCCAGCGGTTGTAGCTCGTTGAGCGGCCACCAGTAGTACTGCAGGCTGCGCGCCAGGCGTTCCTTGATTTGCGGGTTCAGCGGGCGTACCGACTTGAGGCGCCGGGCCGGGTCGCTGGAGAGGATGATGATGCCGTTCTCGTCGCTGACGAAGGCTTCGAGGCGGGCGCGTTGCCAGCGCTCTTCGAGGGTGTCCAGGCGTACCTTGATCACGGCCACGCCGATGATCTTGCCGTGTTCTTCCAGGCCATGGGCCAGGTAATAGCCGGCCTCGCCGGTGGTGCTGCCGATACCGTAGAAGCGCCCGGGTTCGCCGCGCACGGCGGTCTGGAAGTAGGCACGGAAGGCCAGGTCTTCGCCGAGGAAGGAATCGGCGTCGCGCCAGTTGCTGGTGGCCTGCACCCGGCCGTTGGTGTCGAGGACGAAGATCGCCCGGCTGCGGCTGCGCCGGTTCAGGCCTTCGAGGTATTCGTTGACGGCCTGGCGATCACCGGCTTCGGGGTCGGTGAGCAGGCGCGAGACGCTGTCTTCAAGCTCCAGCAGGCTGGGCAGGTAGGTGTACTTGCTGATTTCGCTTTCGACCGTGCGCGCATGCAGTTCCAGCGCGCGCTCGCCGCTTTCGCTGAGGGTGCGGATGCCATTGCTCTCGCTGATCAGATAGCCAGCCATGCCCAGACCGACCATCAGCAGGATGACCAGGGGCGGCAGCAGCAATTGACGGATCAGGCGGGATTTCACGGCAGGCTGGGCAGGGCGAAGGAGCGAAGGGTCGCATTTCATCACAGTGGCCTTGTCACGACCAGCGTCCGCTGCCGGGCAGGCAGCGGACGTGGCTCACTCAGTGTTGCAGGATCTTGCTGAGGAAGTGCTGGGTGCGCTCGTGGCGGCCTTGCGGGTTGCCGAAGAAGTCATCCTTCTGGCAGTCCTCGATGATGTTGCCCTTGTCCATGAAGATCACCCGGTTGGCGACCTTGCGGGCGAAGCCCATCTCGTGGGTAACGCACATCATGGTCATGCCTTCATGGGCCAGTTCGACCATCACGTCGAGCACTTCGTTGACCATTTCCGGGTCCAGCGCCGAGGTCGGTTCGTCGAACAGCATGACGATCGGGTCCATCGACAGGGCGCGGGCGATCGCCACGCGCTGCTGCTGGCCGCCGGACAGCTGGCCGGGGTGTTTCTTGGCGTGGGCGCCCAGGCCGACGCGGTCCAGCAGGGCCAGGCCCTTCTTGGTGGCTTCCGCCTCGCTGCGACCGAGTACCTTGCGCTGGGCGATGGTCAGGTTCTCGGTGATCGACAGGTGCGGGAACAGCTCGAAGTGCTGGAACACCATGCCGACCCGCGAACGCAGCTTGGGCAGGTTGGTCTTGGGGTCGGCGATGGAGGTGCCGTCGACCACGATGTCGCCTTTCTGGAACGGCTCCAGCGCGTTGACGCACTTGATCAGGGTGGACTTGCCCGAACCCGACGGGCCGCAGACCACCACTACTTCACCTTTCTTGACCTCGGTGCTGCAGTCGGTCAGCACCTGGAAGTCGCCGTACCACTTGTTGACGTTCTTGATGGAAATCATACGGTGATCCTTTTTTGCAGGCGCTTGACCAGCCAGGAAGCGGAGAAGCTGATGAGGAAGTAGACGACACCGGCGAAGATCAGGAACTCATGGGAGCGCCCGATGATGTCGCCGTTGGAGCGCGCCGAGTTGAGGAAGTCGATCAGGCCCACGGTGTACACCAGCGAGGTGTCCTGGAACAGGATGATGCTCTGCTGCAGCAGCAGCGGGGTCATCTTGCGGAACGCCTGGGGCAGGATGATCAGGCGCATGCATTGGCCGTAGCTCATGCCCAGGGCTTGTGCCGCACCCATCTGGCCCTTGGAGATCGACTGCACGCCGGCGCGGACGATTTCGCAGAAATAGGCCGCCTCGAACATCATGAAGGCCACGACGCAGGAGGTGAACGCACCCACCGGGGTGTCTTCGCCGGTGATCCAGCGCAGCACGAAGGGCACCGCCAGGTAGAACCAGGTGATCACCAGCAGCAGCGGGATGGAGCGGAAGTAGTTGACGTAGGCACCGGCGACATTGGCCAGCAGCTTGCTCGACGACAGGCGCATCAGGGCGAGGATGGTACCCAGGGCAATACCGCCGACCACGCCCATGACCATCAGTTGCAGGGTCAGGACCATGCCTTCCCAGAGGGCGGGCAGGGCCGGGATGATTTCGCTGAAATCCATGTCCATTTACTTGCCCCCCACGGAGATCAGGCCAGGTACCGCAACTTTCTTCTCGACCATGCGCATGAGCAGCATCAGGCCCATGTTCAGGGTGAAGTAGATCAGTGTGGCGAGGGTGAATGCCTCGAACAGGTTGGCGGAGAATTCGGCGGTCTGCTTGGTCTGGGCCAGCAGTTCCATCAGGCCGATCAGCGACGCTACCGAGGAGTTCTTGAACACGTTCAGAAATTCCGAGGTGAGCGGCGGAATGATGATCCGGTAGGCCTGGGGCAGCAGCACGTTCATGTAGATCTGCGGCAGGCTGAAGCCCATTGCCCGACCGGCCGATTCCTGGCCGCGAGGCAGTGCCTGGATACCGGTGCGCACCTGTTCGCAGACACGGGCGGCGGTGAACAGGCCGAGGCAGATGACCACGCTGATCAGTGCCGAGGTGGTCGGGTTGAGGTCCTGCTTGAACCACTCCTGCAGGCTTTCGGGCAGCAGGTCGGGTACCAGGAAGTACCAGATGAACAGCTGCACCAGCAGCGGCACGTTGCGGAACAGCTCGACGTAGGCGGTGGCAATCCCTGACACCAGGCGGTTTGGCACTGTACGCATCACGCCGAGCAGCGAGCCCAGCAGCAAGGCGATGATCCAGGCGGAAATGGCGATGGCGATGGTCCAGCCCAGGCCAGTGATGTACCAGTCCAGATAAGTTTCGCTGCCCACGCCGGTGGACTTGAAGAACACGCCCCAGTCCCAGTTGTAATTCATCGGGATTTCCCCTCAGACGATTGTTTCACGGGCACCTTGATACATCCGGGGGCGTTCGACGCCCTCGGATGTAAAGGTTAGACACTAAAGAGTGGCCTGTCGGATCGAAACGTGCGCGCTGCGCACCAGGCCACTAGTTGCCTGGGATCAGGACTTCTTCTCGTCCGCCGCCTTGTCGGTCGGCTCGGCGATCAGCTTCTTCAGCTCGTCGCTCATCGGGAAGTTCAGGTTCAGGCCTTTTGGTGGGATCGGCTGTTGGAACCACTTGTCGTAGCTCTTGTTGACTTCACCCGACTTGAAGTAGGCGACGATGGCTTCGTCGACCGCTTTCTTGAAGGCCGGATCGTCCTTGCGCACCATGCAGCCGTAGATTTCGTACGACTGTGGGGTACCGGTGATGGTCCAGTCGCTCGGCTTCTTGGCCTTAGCCATCTCGCCGGCCAGCAGCGCGTCGTCCATCATGAAGGCCACGGCGCGGCCGCTTTCGAGCATGTTGAAGGCTTCGCCGTGGTCCTTGGCGGAGATCACGTTCATCTTCATCTGCTTGTCGGCGTTCATCGCCTTGAGGATGCGCTCGGAAGTGGTACCGGCGGTGGTCACCACGTTCTTGCCGGCCAGGTCGGCGAAGTCTTTATAGGAAGGCTGACCGTCCTTGACCTTGGTCAGCAGGCGGGTGCCGACTTCGAAGATGCCCACCGAGAAACCAACCTGCTGCTGGCGCTCGACGTTGTTGGTGGTGGAGCCGCACTCAAGGTCGACGGTGCCGTTCTGCACCAGCGGGATGCGGGTTTGCGAGGTGACGAGGTTGTACTTGACCTTGATGTCGGTGCCCAGTTGCTTCTTCAGGGCGTCGACCACAGCGATCTGGATGTCGTGGGAGAAGCCCACGGGTTCCGGCTTGCCGGCGAGGTAGGAGAACGGGATGGAGGAGTCGCGGTGGCCCAGGGTGATGGTGCCCGAGTCCTTGATCTTCTTCAGGGTGCCGGTCAGCTCTTCGGCCATGACGGGCGATGCGATGACTGCAGCCGCGATAGCGGCGCCCAGCAATTGACGAACGATGCGCATCAAATTTTCCTCGACGTGTTTGTTTTTTTTATGGAGCCGTTGGCGGACTCTTTCGTTCAACGAATACCGCAATGAAGCGGGTGCATTCGGCTACCAAGTGTAGAGCATGAGTCGTGCCAAGCTCTGGCAATGATCATAACGGCGCGAAAACACTGGGGATTAATCTTTTTTGACGGTATTGAAGCCGATTGTTTCGTGCGGATTTCCGAATGAGTGGTTATGTGTCGTTCGGAAATCCGAATGGTTGTGAGCGGCTGGGAGGCGGTGCGAGGGGGTTGGCAATTTATGTGGAACTTCAAAAAAGAACGCCCGGGCAAGCCCGGGCGTCGTCGAAGTGTCAGGCCGCACGCCCTCGCGTGCGCTGCTGTTCAGCCTGCTGCAGGTAATCGGCCAGCGCCTGCTGCTCGGCCGCGCTGGTGAACAGCCCCAGCTTGGTCCGGCGCCAGAGGATGTCGTCGGCGTCGACCGCCCACTCCTGGCTGCACAGGTAGTCCACTTCGCGGGTGAACAGGCCGCCACCGATGGCCTGGCCCAAGTCCTCGGGGCCATTCACGCCCTCGAGCAGGCGCCAGACGCGGCTGCCGTAAGTCACCGCCCAACGCTTGGCGATATCCAGCGGCAGCCAAGCATGGGTGGCCAGCAAGGCGTCCACCAGTGCCTGCACGCTGGTCATGCTTTCGCCGCCGGGAAGTGGCGCATCGGCGGTCCAGCTGCCGCGCATCTGGGTGAAGAACGGCTTGAGTTCGGCCATCGCCGATTCGGCCAGTTTGCGGTAGGTGGTGAGCTTGCCGCCGAACACCGACAGCAGTGGCGCTTCACCAGCTGCGGCGGACAGCGCCAGGGTGTAGTCGCGGGTCACTGCCGAGGGGTTGTCCGACTCGTCGTTGCACAGCGGGCGCACGCCGGAGTAGGTGTGCAGGATATCGGCGCGGCTCAACTGGTGGTTGAAGTGTTCGTTGACCACTTTGAGCAGGTAATCGGTCTCCTGCTCGGTGATCGCCACTTTGGCCGGGTCGCCGCTGTATTCGCGGTCGGTGGTGCCGATCAGGGTGAAGCGGTCCAGGTAGGGGATGCAGAAGACGATGCGCTGGTCTTCGTTCTGCAGGATGTAGGCATGCTCGCCTTCGTAAAGGCGCGGCACGATCAGGTGGCTGCCCTGGATCAGGCGGATGCCGTAAGGCGCGTCGAGCTTGAGGTCGTCCTTGATGAAACTGGCCACCCAGGGGCCGGCGGCGTTGACCAGGGCGCGGGCGCGGATGGTCTTCAGGCTGCCGTCGGCATGTTGCAGCTGCACTTCCCAGATGCCCTCGACGCGCTCGGCACGCAGGCAACGGGTGCGGGTATGGATGTGTGCGCCTTTCTCGCGGGCGGCCATGGCGTTGACCACCACCAGGCGTGCGTCGTCGACAGCGCAGTCGGCGTATTCGAAGCCGCGGGTGATGGCAGGCTTGAGCGGGTAGCCCGGGCCGAAGCGCAGGCCGCGCGAGGCGCCCAGGCGCTTGCGCTTGCCCAGGTGGTCATAGAGGAACAGGCCGGCGCGGATCATCCAGGCCGGGCGCAGGTGTGGCTGGTGCGGCAGGACGAAGCGCATTGGCTTGACGATGTGCGGGGCCTTGGCCAGCAGCACTTCGCGCTCGGCGAGGGCTTCGCGCACCAGGCGAAATTCGTAGTGCTCGAGATAGCGCAGGCCGCCGTGGATCAGCTTGCTGCTGGCCGAGGAGGTGTGCCGGGCCAGATCGTCCTTTTCGCAAAGGAACACCTTCAGGCCGCGCCCGGCGGCGTCTGCCGCGATGCCCACGCCATTGATGCCGCCACCGATCACGGCGAGGTCGTAGCAGTCGAGGGGTTGGGGCGAAACGGGCTGGGACACGGCAAGGCCTCCTGGGCTGTTCATATCGAATATGAACATTGATGTTCGTTTGCGAAAATACTAGCGCAATGAACAGGCGGCCGCCAGTGAGTCTTTATAGAAAAAACTGATCGGATGACAATTAAATGAACATTTACGAACATCGTGCGGGGCCGGCGAGCCGGCTCCTGCACAACGGGGGCGTCAGACCACGTCCAGGCGGATCTTGTACTGGTTGAGCAGTTGGCTCAGGGCGGGGGTAGGGGCCTGATCGGTTACCAGGCAATCGATCAGGCTGATCGAACCCAGGCGAACCATGGCGTTACGGCCGAACTTGCTGGAGTCCGCAGCGAGGATCACTTGGCGGGCGTTGGCGATGATCGCCTGGGACACGCGCACTTCCTGATAGTCGAAGTCCAGCAGGCTGCCGTCCTCGTCGATGCCGCTGATGCCGACCACGGCGAAGTCGACCTTGAACTGGCTGATGAAGTCGACGCTGGCCTGGCCTACCACGCCGCCGTCGCGGCGCACCGTGCCGCCGGCCACCAGCACTTCGAAGTCGTCCTTGGCGCCAAGGATCGCCGCTACGTGCAGGTTGTTGGTGATGATCTTCAGGTGGTTGTGGTTGAGCAGGGCGCGGGCGATGGATTCGGTAGTTGTGCCGATGTTGATGAACAGCGAGGCATGGTCGGGGATCTGCCGGGCCACGGCTTCGGCAATGCGCTGCTTCTCGTCGCGCATCTGGTCGGCGCGCATGGCGTAGGCGGTGTTCTCGATACTCGAGTCGTAGGCGGCGCCACCGTGGTAGCGACGCAGCAGGTTGGCCTCGGCGAGCTGGTTGATATCGCGGCGGATGGTCTGCGGGGTGACGACGAACAGCTGAGCCATTTCCTCGATGCTGACGTAGCCGCGTTCGCGGACCAGCTCGAGGATTTGTTGTTGGCGTGGAGGCAGATTCATGGGCGGTCCTTGGGGGCAGCCTGAAAAATTCTGCAATGATGCCGTAGGAAGGGGAGGACGACCAGTCTGGATGCGACCTCCATAGCGGAAGGAGCCAGCAAGCTGGCTCCTTCACAAGGTGGGGGTCAGGCGTCGTGATCTTCCCAGTCGCGGGTGCGATCCACGGCCTTGCGCCAGCCTTTGTAGAGCTTCTCTTTCTCGTTTTCATCCAGCTGCGGGCTGAACTCGCGCTCGATGATCGCCTTGTCGCGCAGCTCGTCCAGGCCGCTCCAGAAACCGCAGGCCAGGCCGGCCAGATAGGCGGCGCCGAGGGCGGTGGTCTCGCGCATTTTCGGGCGCTCGACACAGGTGCCGAGGATGTCGGCCTGGAACTGCATGAGGAAGTTGTTGGCCACCGCACCGCCATCCACGCGCAGTTCGCTCAGGCGCTGGCCGCAGTCCTGCTGCATGGCGTCGAGCACGTCGCGGGTCTGGTAGGCGATCGACTCCAGCGCGGCACGGATGATGTGGTCGACTTTCACGCCGCGGGTCAGGCCGAACAGCGCACCACGGGCATAGGGGTCCCAGTACGGCGCGCCGAGGCCGGTGAAGGCGGGCACCAGGTACACGCCGTTGCTGTCCTTGACCTTGCTGGCGAAGTACTCGGTGTCGTAGGCGTCGTTGATGATCTTCAGTTCGTCACGTAGCCACTGCACGGTGGAGCCACCGTTGAACACGGCGCCTTCCAGGGCATAGGCCACTTCGCCGCGCGGGCCGCAGGCGATGGTGGTGAGCAGGCCGTGGGACGAAGCGACGGCCTTGTCGCCGGTGTTCATCAGCAGGAAGCAGCCGGTGCCGTAGGTGTTCTTGGCCTGGCCGGGCTCCACGCACATCTGGCCGAACAGCGCCGATTGCTGGTCGCCGGCGATACCGGCGATCTTGATGCCGCTCTTGGTCTGGCCATAGACCTGCGACGAAGGGCGCACTTCGGGCAGCATCTGCCGCGGGATGCCGAGGATATCCAGCAGCTTCTCGTCCCACGCCAGGGTATGGATGTTGAACATCAAGGTGCGCGAGGCGTTGGTGTAGTCGGTGACATGCACCTTGCCGCCGGAGAACTTCCAGATCAGCCAGGTATCGATGGTGCCGAACAGCAGCTCGCCGCGCTCGGCGCGCTCGCGAACACCTTCGACGTTGTCGAGGATCCACTTGAGCTTGGTGCCGGAGAAGTACGGGTCGGTGACCAGGCCGGTGGTTTCGCGGATGTACTGTTCGTGGCCGTCACGCTTGAGCTGGGCGCAGATCTCGGTGCTGCGGCGGCACTGCCAGACAATGGCGTTGTACACCGGGCGGCCGGTTTCCTTGTCCCACACCACGGTGGTTTCACGCTGGTTGGTGATGCCGATGGCGGCTACCTGGGCGTGGCTGATACCGGCCTGGGCCAGGGCTTCGACCATGGTCGCGCTTTGTGTGGCGAAGATTTCCATCGGGTCGTGCTCGACCCAGCCGGCCTGCGGGTAGTGCTGGGCGAACTCGCGCTGCGAGGTGCCGACCACGTTGGCGTCGCGGTCGAAGATGATGGCCCGAGAACTGGTGGTGCCCTGGTCGAGGGCAATGATGTAGTTCTTGTCCTGGGTGTCTGTCATGTCGATGGCCTTGCAGGAATTAGGAGTGGTTCAGGGCGTGGCGAGCATTTGAGCCCGGCGCTGGCATCAGGAAACCTGGGCATCACCCTGAGGATTATCGTCTGTCTGTGGCTTCTCGGCTTCTGCCGTCGGCAGGTTGCGGGCGATCAGCCCGCGGTAAAGGGCCGCACCAAGGCTGGCGCCGAGAATCGGTGCGAACACCGGTACCAGGAAATAGGGAATGTCACGCCCGCCGGTAAAGGCGATGTCGCCCCAGCCAGCGAGGAAGGTCATCAGCTTGGGCCCGAAATCCCGCGCCGGGTTCATCGCAAAGCCGGTCAGAGGGCCCATGGCGCTGCCGATCACGGCGATCAGCAGGCCGATCAGCAGTGGCGCGGTGGCGCCACGGGGCAGGCCGTTGTTGTCGTCGGTCAGGGCCATGATCACGGCCATCAGGATGGCGGTGATGATCACTTCGACCAGGAACGCCTGGCCGGTGGACAGCGCCGGGTGCGGGTAGGTGGAGAACACCGAGGCCAGTTCCAGGCTAGCCTGGCTGCCGCGCAACATGGCGTGGGCCTGTTCGAAATCGAAGAACAGGTTGCTGTACAGCGTGTAAACGAGCGCGGCGCCACAGAACGCGCCACACACCTGGGCGAGGATGTAGAACGGCAGTTTGCGTTTGTCGAAGCCGGCGAACAGGGTGAGGGCGATGCTCACGGCCGGGTTCAGGTGCGCGCCGGAAACGCCGGCGGTGAGGTAGATCGCCATGCTCACGCCGACCCCCCAGATGATGCTGATTTCCCACAGGCCGAAGCTGGCGCCGGCAACCTTGAGGGCGGCGACACAGCCTGTGCCGAAGAAGATGAGTAGCGCGGTGCCGAGGAACTCGGCCATGCATTGGGCGGAAAGCGTCGGTTGGCGTAGAGCAGTCGTCATGTATGACCTCGGTTCTTGTTGTTGTGAGGCGCGGTGCGCTCGACAGCAAAAAAGCCCGGAGTCGATCCCCATTGACGCCGGGCGGGTGCAGGAAGTGCACCTTATAGGTGCACCATGTATTCAGAAACGAAAAAATATAGACAAGAAACGCTGATGTCAAAGGTCGAAAGTGAACGATTGGCCACAATCTGACCGAGAGGCCTGCCTGCGAACCCTTGGCCGCCGCTCTAGGCTGCGGCTGTGCTGGCTGGCCTGGGGGATTTGCCCTACAGTAGCCGGCGACCTGCGATCGACTGGAGCCCTCGATGACCCCCGCCCTGGACCTGCTGAAAAAGGCGCGCGCCGAGTACCGCGTGCACAGTTACGAACATGACCCGAAGACTGCTTCCTATGGCCTGGAAGCGGCCGAGAAGCTTGGCCTTGACCCGCTGCGGGTGTTCAAGACGCTGCTGGCCAGCAGCGAGAAGGGCGAGTTGCTGGTGGCGGTGGTGCCGGTGGTCGGTACCCTCGATCTCAAGGCGCTGGCCCATGCGGCGGGGGTGAAGAAGTGCGAAATGGCCGACCCGCAGGCTGCCCAACGTGCCACGGGTTACCTTGTGGGCGGCATCAGCCCGTTGGGGCAGAAGAAGCGTCTGCGTACCTTCATCGACGAGTCCGCGCAACAACATGAAACCATTCACGTCAGCGCTGGCCGACGTGGCCTGGAGGTGGAGCTGGCAGCGGCGGTGCTGGCAACCCATACCCAGGGGCAATTTGCCGGGATTGGTCGCGGCTGAGCATCTGTATGGTGGTAATTTTCTCGACTCTGTCACTGTTCGGTCCGGGCCCCGTGCGCCATGCTCGGGCCCTTTCCAAAAAGACAGAGGGAGCGTGTCATGCAGTTGCACTTCCATCAGGTCGACGCGTTCAGCGATCGACCCTTCGCCGGCAACCCCGCCATGGTTTATCACCTGGAGCAGTGGCTCGACGAGGCGCTGATGCAGCAGATCGCCGCCGAGCACAACCTTGCCGAGACCGCGTTCGTGGTGGCGGAGGGGGACGGATATCGGATCCGCTGGTTCACCCCAAGTACCGAAGTGCCGCTATGCGGCCATGCCACCCTGGCCAGCGCCTATGTGCTGTTCGAGGTGTATGGCGAGCAGAAGGCGCGACTGGATTTCCAGAGCCAGTCAGGGCTGTTGAGCGTCAGCCGTGAAGGGGACCGCTTGTGGCTGGACTTCCCGCGCATCGATTCGCAGCCGGTTGCCGAGCCTTTGCCGGTTGCCGAGGCGTTGGGCTGCGAGGTACTGGAAGTGCGCCAGAGCAAGGAGCTGTTCGTGGTGTTGCCGTCGGAGCAGGCGGTGCGTGATTGCACGCCGGACATGGCTGCGGTGGCGCGTCTGCCCGGGCTTGGCGTAATTGTGACGGCGCCCGGGGCCAGGCATGACTTCGTATCGCGCTACTTCGCCCCGGCAATCGGCATCCCCGAAGACCCGGTAACCGGCTCCACCCATTGCCTGCTCATCCCGTACTGGGCTGAACGCCTTGGCAAAACCGAGTTGAGTGCTTTCCAGTGCTCGGCCAGGGGCGGTGAGCTGTCATGCAGGCTGGAAGGTGAGCGGGTGAAGATCGGTGGGCAGGCTCGCCGGGTGGCGAGTGGCACCTTGATGCTTTGATAGTCGCGGGGCAAGCCCGCTCCCACGTTGGTCGTGGGAGCGGGCTTGCCCCGCGATGTTCTGGACGCCTCAGAGCGCCGAGCTGACGCGGCGCACGCCGTTCTCCTGACGTGGCAACTGCGCGGCTACGCTGCCGGGCACCGGGAACAGCACCAGGTGGTCGGCCGCCACGGCGATGCCGATGTCCTGGCCTACCTGATGGTCGATGTGGCTGGGGAAGATCGCTTCGAGCTGGCTGCCGGTGGGCAACTGCAGGCGATACAGGGTCGAGGCGCCGAGGAAGCTCTTGCCGACAATTTGCGCACGCAATTTGCCGTCGGGCGCATGGATGATGTCATCCGGGCGCAGCAACACGTCCACCGAACTGCCCGGGGCCATGGTGTAGGCGCGATTGCCCCGCAGTTCGCCGAGCTCGGTGGTCACCGCCTCGTGGCTGCTCATCTGGCCGCGAATGAAGTAACCCTGGCCGATGAAGCTGGCAACGAAGGGGGTCTGCGGCTCGTGGTAGAGGTTGTAGGGGGTATCCCACTGCTCCAGGCGGCCTTCCTTGAACACGCCAACGTGGTCACTGACGGCGAAGGCTTCTTCCTGGTCGTGGGTGACCAGGATGGCACTGGTGCCACGGCTCTTGAGGATGTCACGCACCTCGTGGCTGAGGCGCCTGCGCAACTCGACGTCGAGGTTGGAGAACGGCTCGTCGAGCAGCAGCAGTTGTGGCTCCGGCGCCAATGCGCGGGCCAGTGCGACCCGTTGTTGCTGGCCGCCGGACAACTCGTGTGGGTAGCGCCCGCCGAGGCCGCCCAGCTTGACCAGCTCGAGCATCTCCTCGACCACGGCCGCCTGTTGCGGGTGCTTGCCGATGCCGAAGGCGATGTTCTGCGCCACGGTCAGGTGGGGGAACAGCGCGTAGTCCTGGAACACCATGCCGATCCGGCGTTTCTCCGGAGCCAGGGTGAAACCTGCACGGGAGATGACTTCGCCGGCCAGCTGGATCTCGCCTTCATGCACCGGCTCGAAACCGGCGATGGCGCGCAGCGTGGTGGTCTTGCCGCACCCGGAGGAGCCCAGCAGGCAACCGATGTCGCCTGCGTTCAGGTGCAGATTGAGGTTCTGGACGATGCGCTGCTCGCCGTAGCCGCAGGCGAGGTCGCGCAGGTTGAGCAGTAGGGGTTGACTCATGCGTGGTGGTAAGCCGGTTCTACAAGGAATTCGAGAAGGGCCTTCTGCGCATGCAGGCGGTTCTCAGCCTGGTCCCAGGCGACCGAACGGGGGTCGTCGAGCAGGTCCTGGCTGATTTCCTCGCCACGGTGGGCGGGCAGGCAGTGCATGAACAGGGCATCGGGTGCCGCCAGGTCGAGCAGTGCGCGGGTGACCTGGTAAGGCGCGAAGTGCGCCAGGCGCCGTGCAGTTTCCTCTTCCTGGCCCATGGAAGTCCAGACATCCGTGGTCACCAGGTGGGCGCCGCGTACGGCTTCCTTCGGATCACGGACGATCTGCACGCGGTCACCGCCCAATTGCAGGAAGCGTGGATCGGGGTCATAGCCCTCGGGGCAGGCGATGCGCAGCTGGAAGTCGAACTGGCGAGCGGCTTCGATGTACGAGTTGCACATGTTGAAGCCATCGCCGATCCAGGCCACGGTCTTGCCCTGGATCGAGCCGCGGTGTTCAAGGAAGGTCTGCATGTCGGCCAGCAGCTGGCAGGGGTGCGACTCGTCGGACAGGCCGTTGATCAGCGGCACCCGCGAATGGGCGGCGAATTCGGTGAGGGTGCTGTGGGCGTGGGTGCGGATCATCACCGCATCGACCATGCTCGACAACACGATGGCGCTGTCGGCAATCGGCTCGCCGCGGCCCAGCTGGGTGTCACGCGGCGACAGGAAGATGGCCTGGCCGCCGAGCTGGATCATGCCCGCCTCGAACGACACCCGGGTACGGGTCGAGGACTTTTCGAAGATCATCCCCAGCACGCGGTTCTTCAGGGGCTCGAACAGCACGCCACGCTTGCGCAGGTCCTTCAGCTCGATGCCTCGGCGGATCACACCGAGCAATTCGTCGGTGGTGAAATCCAGCAGGGAGAGAAAGTGCCTAGCGCTCATGATTGACTACCTTATCTGCAACGGTGTGCAGGTCGACCGTATGGGTTTTGTTGACAACGGGAGTGACCTGCGGCGTAAGCCGCACGGGGCGGACGGAATAGGGAAAGGCGCAATACTATAATTAAATGTCGCCTCAAACCAAGAGGGGGAAACACTGTCTCTGTATCAGCGGGTGTCGTAACCCACTGCAGGCGCGCTGTTTTTTATTTGCTACAGGGGTTGTACACGGCCTGGCGCGCGTTTGGCAAACCTGCTGTCGCGAATCGTGGGCCTGATGTCGGTAGATTCACGCCGCGAAGCGCGCTAGTGAGGCTTGCCGGGGCGGCGCATAGTCGAACGTCCAGAACAACACGGCAGAGGCGGCCATGACCAAGACCCTGCATCACCGAGCCTGTCACCTGTGCGAGGCCATCTGCGGCCTGAACATCGAAGTGACCCACGAAGCCGACGGCCGGGCGCGGATCAGCTCGATCAAGGGCGACCCGCAGGACCCGTTCAGCCGTGGGCATATCTGCCCCAAGGCAGTCGCCCTGCAGGATATCCAGGAAGACCCCGACCGCCTGCGCCAGCCCCATCGGCGTATCGGCGACCAGTGGCAGCCGATTGGCTGGGACGAGGCGTTCACGCTCGCCGCCGAACGCCTATGGGCGGTGCAGCAGGCCCATGGGCGCAACGCCGTCGCGGTTTATCAGGGCAACCCCAGCGTGCACAACTATGGGCTGATGACCCACAGCAACTATTTCCTCGGCTTGCTCAAGACCCGCAACCGCTTCTCTGCTACCTCGGTCGACCAGTTGCCTCAGCATCTGACCAGCCACCTGATGTACGGCCATGGCTTGCTGCTGCCGATCCCGGACATCGATCACACCCGCTTCATGTTGATACTCGGTGGCAACCCGCTGGCTTCCAACGGCAGCATCATGACGGTGCCGGATGTGGAGAAGCGGCTGAAGGCGCTGAAGGCCAGGGGCGGGCGCCTGGTGGTGGTCGACCCGCGGCGCAGCGAGACGGCGGCGATGGCCGATCAGCATCTGTTCATCCGCCCCGGTGGCGATGCGGCGCTGCTGGCTGCGCTGCTGCATACCCTGTTCGCGGAGGGCCTGGCCCGCGGATCGCACTTGCCGGTCAACGGGCTGGATCAGGTGCGCCAGGCCATTGCACCCTTCGATGCCGAGGCGATGAGCGGGCTCTGCGGCATCCCGGCGCAGGATATCCGCCAACTGGCCCGGGACTTCGCGGCCGCAGGCAACGCCGTTTGCTATGGCCGGATGGGGGTTTCCACCCAGGCCTTCGGTTCGCTGTGCCACTGGCTGGTGCAACTGATCAACCTGGTAACCGGCAATCTCGACCGCGAAGGCGGTGCCTTGTGTACCGAACCGGCGGTGGACCTGGTGGCCAGCACCTCGGGCGGGCATTTCAACCAATGGCAGAGCAGGGTCTCGGGCCTGCCGGAATATGGCGGCGAACTGCCGGTGTCAGCCCTGGCCGAAGAGATCCTCGAGCCGGGTGAAGGGCAGATCCGGGCGCTGGTGACCGTCGCAGGCAACCCGGTATTGTCCACGCCCAACGGGCGGCGCCTGGATGAGGCGTTGGACGGGCTCGACTTCATGCTCAGCATCGACCTGTACATCAACGAGACCACCCGCCATGCCGACCTGATCCTGCCCTCGACTTCGGCGCTGGAGAATGATCACTACGATTCAACCTTCAATCTGTTGGCGGTACGCAACGTGAGCCGTTTCAACAGGGCGATCCTGGCCAAGCCCGAGGGGGCATTGCACGACTGGGAGATTTTCGTCGGCCTGGCCAAGGCTTTTGCGGCTCGCGCCCAGGCCGAGCTGAAGGCGACCATGCCGCCGGCGCAGATGATCGACTACGCGCTGCGCAAGGGGCCTTATGGTGATGCGTCAAGCTGGAAGCTGTCGCTGCAAACCCTCGACCAGCATCCCCATGGCCTCGACCTGGGGCCGCTGACGCCGAACCTCGCTGATCGCTTGCGTACCTCCAGCCACGCGGTTGAAGCAGCCCCAGCGGCCCTGCTTGAAGACCTGCAACGGCTGGCCCGGCAATTGCCGCCGGAACCTGGGCAGTTGTTGCTGATCGGCCGCCGTCATGTGCGCAGCAACAACTCATGGATGCACAACTTCCATCGGCTGGTAAAAGGCAAGCCGCGTCATCAGTTGCTGATGCACCCGCTCGACTTGCATCAGCGCCAACTGCAGGACGGCCAGACGGTACGTGTGCGTTCACGCACCGGCGTGCTCGAAGTGCAGGTCCAGGCCAGCGAGGAGATGATGCCGGGGGTGGTCAGCCTGCCCCATGGCTACGGGCATGGGCGCAAGGGCGCCCAGTTGCAGGTGGCCAGCGCGCAACCCGGGGTGAGTGCCAATGACCTGACCGACGAGCGCCTGCGTGATGGTGTTTCCGGCAATGCGGCACTCAATGGTGTACCGGTGCAGGTGGAGGCCGCATAACGGTCGG
The DNA here is from genome assembly GCF_032621715.1 of Pseudomonas sp. zfem004. Classification (NCBI taxonomy): domain Bacteria; kingdom Pseudomonadati; phylum Pseudomonadota; class Gammaproteobacteria; order Pseudomonadales; family Pseudomonadaceae; genus Pseudomonas; species Pseudomonas sp. zfem004. Next base: position 28,725 of record NZ_JAVYJF010000005.1, read on the forward strand.
CAAGGCCGAGCATGCCGCTCGGGTTTCCGATACAATGCGTCACCGTGCCGACAACCATGTCGGAAAGTTCAGCCGAGGTGCTTCATGGATATCATCGAAACAATCAAAGAGCAGATCGCCAACAACACCATTCTGCTTTACATGAAAGGCTCGCCGAATGCCCCGCAGTGCGGCTTCTCGGCCAAGGCATCGCAAGCGGTGATGGGTTGCGGCGAGAAGTTCGCCTACGTCGACATCCTGCAGAACCCGGAAATCCGCGCCAACCTGCCCAAGTACGCCAACTGGCCAACCTTCCCGCAACTGTGGGTGGCCGGTGAGCTGGTCGGCGGTAGCGACATCATGCTGGAAATGTTCGAAAAGGGTGAGCTGCAGGCCCTGATCAAGGACGCGGCTGCCAAGGCCAAGGCTTCCGAGGCCTGATTCCAGCGTTATCGCGCCGGAATGCAAAAGCCCCGCATATGCGGGGCTTTTTGTTGCTTGGATAAAGAGTTCCAACACCTCAATGCCAGTCAGTTAAGCCAATTGGGGCCGCACTGCGGCCCTTCGCGGGTAAACCCGATCCCACAGGTCCAGCGCTAGCTTGAGATTTTTGCGCAATCCTGTGGGAGCGGGTTTACCCGCGAAGGGCTGCAAGGCAGCCCCATTAGTGGCAATGAAGCGCTAATTGACTGGCATTAACCTACACCCCAATAAAAAGCCCCGCACTTGGCGGGGCTTTGGCGTATCTGGCGATGATTACTCTTCGCCCATCTGCGACTGCAGGTAGTTCTCGATGGTGATCTTGTCGATCAGGCCCAGCTGGGTTTCCAGCCAGTCGATGTGCTCTTCCTGGTCTTCGAGGATGTCTTCGAGCACATCGCGCGAGCCGAAGTCGCCTGCAGTTTCACAATGGGCGATGGCGGCTTTCAGGTCGGCGTGGGCCTTTTTCTCAAGCTTCAGATCGCACTCGAGCATCTCTTTGGTGTGCTCGCCGATCATCAACTTGCCCAGGTCCTGGACATTGGGGATGCCTTCGAGGAAGAGGATGCGCTTGATCAGCTTGTCAGCGTCCTTCATCGCCTGGATGGATTCTTTGTATTCGAATTTGCCGATCTTGTTCAGGCCCCAATCTTCGTACATGCGCGCGTGCAGGAAGTACTGGTTGATTGCGACCAGCTCGTTTCCGAGGATCTTGTTGAGATGCTGGATGACGCTTACGTCGCCTTTCATGATGGGGTCCTGCCCTGTAGAAGTTGAGCCAATGAAAACAAGTTTGAGCCCGACAACTACCTATGTCAAACCTAAGTTATTGAATAATAAGTGAAAATTAATCGGAATAAGAATGTTTGTGAACCGCGTTCGGGCGCTAACTTATTGAATTTCAGGCATAAAAAAACCGGGCACTGGGCCCGGTTCTTCGAAATTCTTTTTTACGCCGCGTTGAATTCAACGGGGTAGGGGAGTGCAGCCTGTTGGCTGAGTTGCAGCTCGGTCAGCGTCTCACGCACCACCTGCTTGGCGAGGCAGGCGCATTTACCGCACTGGCTGGCGACGTTGGTGGCGGCTCGAACGTCCTTGTAGCTGCAGCATCCTTCGTAGATCGCATCGCGGATCTGTCCATCGGTGACACCGACACAGAGACACACATACATAAAGGCTGACCATTACGGTTGGATTCGATGGGTTGGAGAGTAATGGTAATGAGAATGCTTGTCAAAGCACTTCCTGAAAGGGCCGCCCTTGAGCGACCGGTGGTAGAGATTCGGCCTGTCATCAGAAGCCGTGTATGATGGTCGGCCTTTGCCGGATCCGGGGGAACTCATTCTGCCCGGGCAAGGTTTTTCACCCCTCATCAGGAGAAATCGAATGAGCGTACTCGTTGGCAAAAAAGCCCCAGACTTCACCGTCCCTGCCGTACTGGGCAATGGCGAAATCGTCGACAGCTTCACCCTGTCCTCGGCCATCAAAGGCAAGTACGGCCTGGTGTTCTTCTACCCGCTGGACTTCACCTTCGTCTGCCCGTCCGAGCTGATCGCCCTGGACAACCGCATCCCTGACTTCCAGGCTCGCAACGTGGAAGTGATCGGCGTGTCGATCGACTCGCACTTCACCCACAACGCCTGGCGTAACACCCCGGTCAACAACGGCGGCATCGGCCAGGTCAAGTACACCCTGGCAGCCGACATGACCCACGAAATCTGCAAGGCCTACGACGTCGAGTCCGAAGGCGGCGTGGCCTTCCGTGGCGCCTTCCTGATCGACACCAACGGTGTTGTTCGTTCGCAGATCGTCAACGACCTGCCACTGGGCCGCAACATGGACGAGCTGCTGCGCCTGGTTGACGCCCTGCAGTTCCACGAAGAGCACGGCGAAGTCTGCCCGGCCAACTGGAAAAAAGGCGACAAGGGCATGAACGCTTCGCCGGAAGGCGTTGCCGCTTACCTGAGCGAGAACGCTGGCAAGCTGTAATTTGCCAAGCGCATAAAAAAACCGGCCCTGGTGGCCGGTTTTTTTGTCTCAAGTTTCAAGCTACAAGCCACAAGTGAAAAGCCTGGCGCATGTAGGCTGCTCTTTCTTGTCGCTTGAAGCTTGAAGCTTGCAGCTTAGTCGTTGAAATCGCGCCAGCCGCCCATTTCTTTCCAGCGGTTGACGATGCCGCAGAACAGCTCGGCGGTCTTCTCGGTGTCGTAGCGTGCCGAGTGCGCCTCGCGGCCATCGAAGTCGATGTCGGCGCTCTGGCAGGCCCGTGCCAGCACGGTCTGGCCGTACGCCAGGCCGGCAAGTGTTGCGGTGTCGAAGCTGGAGAACGGGTGGAAGGGGTTGCGCTTGAGGTCGTTGCGCGCCACCGCGGCATTGAGGAAGCCCAGGTCGAAGCTGCTGTTGTGCCCGACCAGGATCGCGCGTTTGCAGCCGTTGGCCTTGAGTGCCTTGCGCACGCCACGGAAGATGTCGGTGAGCGCGCTTTCCTCGCTCACGGCCATGCGCAGTGGGTGGTCCAGCTTGATCCCGGTGAACTCCAGCGCGGCCTGCTCGATGTTGGCACCTTCAAAGGGTTCGACCCGGAAGAAGTAGGTGTGCTCGGGGAACAGGAAGCCCTTCTCGTCCATGCCGATGGTCACTGCGGCGATTTCCAGCAGGGCGTCGGTGGCGCTGTTGAAGCCGCCTGTCTCGACATCCACCACTACCGGCAGATAACCACGGAAACGTTCGGCCATCGGATGGCGCGAACCGCTGCTGCCCTGGCTGTCCTGATCGTCGTCGTAGAGGTCTTCGCTCACGCGTTGTCCTCCAGCAGGCGCCAGCGCAGTTTTTCACCGGCACGCAGCGGGATCACGGTGTTGTCGCCGAATGGCAGACTGGCGGGCGCCGTCCACTCGTCGCGCACCAGGGTGATGGTGTCGGTGTTGCGCGCCAGGCCGTAGAAGTCCGGGCCGTGCTTGCTGGCAAAGCCTTCGAGCTTGTCCAGCGCGTTACGCTGCTCGAACGCTTCGGCATACATCTCGATGGCGGCGTAGGCGGTGTAGCAGCCAGCGCAGCCACAGGCGGCTTCCTTGGCGTGCTGGGCATGAGGGGCGGAGTCGGTGCCGAGGAAGAACTTCGGGTTGCCACTGGTGGCCGCGTCCAGCAGCGCCACCTGGTGGGTGTTGCGCTTGAGGATCGGCAGGCAATAGAAGTGCGGGCGGATACCGCCGACCAGCATGTGGTTGCGGTTGTACAGCAGGTGCTGGGCGGTGATGGTCGCGCCGACGTTGGCCGGGGCTTCGGTGACGAACTGCGCGGCGTCACTGGTGGTGATGTGTTCGAAGACCACTTTCAGCGTGGGGAAACGCTCGACCAGGCGGCGCATGTGCTCGTCGATGAAACGCTTCTCACGGTCGAACACGTCGATCTCGCTGCGCGTCACTTCACCATGCACCAGCAGGGGCAGGCCGGTCTCGGCCAGGGCCTCGATCGCCGGGAAGATGTTGTCGATGCTGGTCACGCCGGAATCGGAGTTGGTGGTGGCGCCGGCCGGGTACAGTTTGGCGGCGTACACGATACCGCTGGCCTTGGCCGCGTGGACATCTTCGGCGCTGGTGCGGTCGGTGAGGTAGAGCACCATCAGCGGCTCGAAGCGGCTGCCGGCCGGACGCGCCGCGAGGATGCGCTCACGGTAGGCGCCGGCTTCGGCGGCGTTGCGCACCGGGGGCACGAGGTTGGGCATGATGATGGCACGGGCGAAGGTGCGCGCCACGTCGCCAACGGTATGTGGCAAGACGGCACCATCGCGCAGATGGATGTGCCAGTCGTCGGGGCGCAGGAGGGTCAGGCGATCGGACATTGGGGATTCCAGGCGGGTCGAACTCAGAAGCCAATGCTACCGGAAAACCCTTGGGCGAGCACGGCTATCAAGTTTTCCAGCCAGCGTCCGATAGCGTTGATGTAAGCCGTCAGAATCTGTGGAGCCGCCCGTGCGCCAGCGTTACCTAGCCCTGTTCACCCTTGTCGCCAGCCTGCCGGCGGGGGCACTCACCTTCCAGACCCGCATGGAGAATGTCGCCTGGAAAGTAGAGGGTGACCAGTTCGAATGCCGTCTGGTTCAGCCGATCGATGGTTTCGGCAGTGGTGAGTTCGTGCGCCGTGCCGGCGAGCTGCCGACCTTCCAGCTGCGCTCCACGAGCAACGTGCTCGGTGCTGGGTCCGCCACACTGTTGGCGGCAGCTGCACCGTGGCAGCCAGGCCGTGGCGACATCAATCTGGGGGCTGTGCGCATGGGCCGCACCGGTGTGCTGTTCACGTCCTCGCAAGGCCAGGCCAGCCGCTTGATCAATGGCTTGCTGGATGGGCGCAGCACGGTGGTGCGCAATTATGCAGGTGAAGGCGGGCGAGCCATGGAAGTGCGGGTGCTGCCGGTCAGTTTCGCCAAGGCCTATAGTGACTATCAGCGCTGTGCGAGCACGCTGCTGCCGATGAATTACGATCAGATTCGCCAAACCCAGGTCGGCTTCCCCGGCAATGGCTTCGAGCTGGATAGCTCGGCGCGTGCACGCCTGGACCTGATTCTGGACTACATGAAGGCCGACCCGACGGTCAATCACATCGAGCTCGACGGCCATTCCGACAACAGCGGCAACCGCCTGACCAACCGTGACGCATCGCGCCGTCGTGCCCTGGCCGTGGCCGAGTACTTCAAGGCCCATGGCGTCGCCGAAGAACAGATCACCGTGCGCTTCCACGGCGAGCGCTATCCCCTGGCCAAGAACAACAGCGCCGCCAACCGCGCGCGCAACCGTCGAGTCAACATCCAGCTCGATCGGGTGACCCCGGTCGAGAAGCCGGTTCCGGCTGCAGCGCCGGCCGTTCCCGCTGCGGCTCCTGCCCCTGCGCCAGCGGCCACGACCGCTCCGGCAGCCGTACCGGCCCAGCAGGCACCCGCGAAGCAGGGCTGAGTGCGACCACTGGTCGCGCTGTCGACAGTTCCTGTCGCTTTGTCGTCACAAGCTGTCGCCCCACTGTAATTTTTGCGGCAAGGCCGTTAGAATCGAAGGCTTTCCGTACAACCCCGTGGAGTGATGGCATGGCGGACGTAAAAAAGGTCGTACTGGCGTATTCCGGCGGCCTTGATACTTCGGTGATTCTCAAGTGGCTGCAGGACACTTACAACTGCGAAGTGGTGACCTTCACCGCTGACCTGGGTCAGGGCGAAGAGGTCGAGCCGGCCCGCGCCAAAGCCCAGGCAATGGGCGTTAAAGAAATCTACATCGATGACCTGCGCGAAGAATTCGTGCGTGACTTCGTGTTCCCGATGTTCCGCGCCAACACCGTCTACGAAGGCGAGTACCTGCTGGGTACGTCCATCGCTCGTCCGCTGATCGCCAAGCGCCTGATCGAAATCGCCAACGAAACCGGCGCCGACGCCATTTCCCACGGTGCTACCGGCAAGGGTAACGACCAGGTGCGTTTCGAGCTGGGTGCCTACGCACTCAAGCCGGGCGTCAAGGTCATCGCCCCATGGCGCGAGTGGGACCTGCTGTCCCGCGAGAAGCTGATGGACTATGCCGAGAAGCACGGCATCCCGATCGAGCGCCACGGCAAGAAGAAGTCGCCGTACTCGATGGACGCCAACCTGCTGCACATCTCCTACGAAGGCGGTGTCCTGGAAGATACCTGGACCGAGCACGAAGAAGACATGTGGAAATGGAGCGTCTCCCCAGAGAACGCCCCGGACCAGGCTACCTACATCGAGCTGACCTACCGCAACGGTGACATCGTTGCCATCGACGGCGTCGAGAAGTCCCCGGCCACCGTGCTGGCCGACCTCAACCGCATTGGCGGTGCCAATGGCATCGGCCGCCTCGACATCGTCGAGAACCGCTACGTCGGCATGAAGTCCCGCGGCTGCTACGAGACTCCTGGTGGCACCATCATGCTCAAGGCTCACCGTGCCATCGAGTCGATCACTCTGGACCGCGAAGTCGCTCACCTGAAAGATGAGCTGATGCCCAAGTATGCGAGCCTGATCTACACCGGCTACTGGTGGAGCCCGGAGCGTCTGATGTTGCAGAAGATGATCGACGCCTCGCAGGTGAACGTGAATGGTGTGGTTCGCCTGAAGCTGTACAAGGGCAATGTCGTGGTTGTCGGTCGCAAGTCGGATGACTCGCTGTTCGACGCCAACATTGCCACCTTCGAAGAAGATGGCGGCGCCTACAACCAGGCCGACGCGGCCGGCTTCATCAAGCTCAATGCTCTGCGCATGCGCATTGCGGCCAATAAAGGCCGTTCCATGCTCTGAGCATCCTGCTAAAAAGAACCCGGCCCAGGCCGGGTTTTTTTTGGCCGTCATTCAGGGGCTTCGGTCTGTTCGAACGGCGGTTCGGTGCCCTCGTGCATGGGGCCGGCCGATAGATGAAAACAGGCCCGGGTGTCGAGGTTGTACAGGATCCAGCGGCGTGTAGAGGTGTGTGGGCGATCGATCATGCGCAATACATGGCGCTCGAACATCTTGCGGCTGTCTGGGCCGGAGATGGCAATGATCATGGCAGCTTCGCTTTCGCTGATGTGCGCCGGGGGCGTGTTGAGCGGCGCTTGCGTCTCTTCGGCCGTCGACGTGACAGCTTGGTTTGGCGTTGTTGGTGGTTGAGCGGGGGGCGGGCTGTTGAGCGTTGAGTCATGGTGCTCAGGCACGAATAACGACCCGGTATTGAAGTTGAGTGTGAGGAAGAACAACACCGTCAGGAAGAAGGGGAAACCTACGAGGAACCAGGTGTAGATGGTCTGGCTTTCCGCGTTCAGGAATGGCAGCGAAGCCAGGGCGGAGGCTTCGATGACGCCGGCGAAGACGGCGATAAGCGTCAATGGGCTGAATGATGGATTGTTCATGATGGGCGCCTAGGCATGCTTTGCTCATCAGTAGCCTGATTTTTAACACAGAGTAAGTGTGAGTATTTCCTCTTCTGAAAATCCTTAGCCATTTACTTAACGGCGTTCCGATGTCTTGTCTCAATAGTGGAAATTTCCTGCGTTAAGTGTAATGCCTCTGCGCTTGGAGCCCGATTAGTAGGGTGCTAACTTGTACACGGCTACATCGATCTGGGACGAATAAAGTTCTGCGAAAGAATTGTACGTAGGAATATTCCTTAAGAAGAGTAGGCGTCTTCCTTCGATGCATCTGCCAAGGAAACCATGGCACGAATAATCGTTATGCTCGGTTGTGCTCGGGTATCAAAACTAAAATAACGCAATAATGGATATCGCATGAACAAAGTGCTGATCGTGGATGATCACCCGGTCATTCGCCTGGCGGTACGCATGCTGATGGAACGGCATGGATACGAGGTGATGGCGGAAACCGACAACGGGGTGGATGCCTTGCAGCTAACGCGGGAGCATCTGCCAGACATTGTCATTCTGGATATTGGAATTCCCAAACTGGACGGGCTCGAGGTCATTGCCCGAATGACATTGGCAAGCCCGGCAAGCAAGGTGCTGGTGTTGACCTCGCAGGCACCGGGCCATTTTTCGATGCGCTGCATGCAGGCGGGGGCTGCGGGGTATGTCTGCAAGCAACAGGAGCTGACCGAGCTGCTAAGTGCGATCAAGGCCGTGCTGTCAGGCTACAGCTACTTCCCCAATCAGGCACTGCACAAAGGGCGCACTGGCGTTGGTGGCGCAAGCGAAGTAGAAATGGTCGAGCGTCTTTCCGGCAGGGAGATGATGGTGCTGCAGCAACTTGCTCGAGGAAAGACCAATAAGGAAATTGCCGATAGCATGTTCCTTAGCAACAAGACCGTAAGTACTTACAAAACCCGGCTGCTGCTCAAACTCAATGCGCGTTCACTGGTTGATCTCATCGAACTGGCCCAGCGGCACGGTCTGGCCTGAATCATCAAAAGCCTCCATCAGGAGGCTTTTTGATGCCTGGGTTACAGGTCGTAATCGAAATCGGCCAGCTGCTTCTGCAGGCGCCGCTCTTCCAGCATATTGTCGATGGTCCGGCGCTTGCTGAGGTTGGTCTTGGCCACTTCGGGCTGCGGCTCAGCGTCTTCTTCTGCGTTTTGAAACTCGTCGTCGATAGCCAGGTCTTCTTTATCGGTGCTCATGCGTCACTCCAAGCCAAAGGGCCATTGGCCGTCCTTATAGCGGGATTCACCGAGCGGGTAAAAAAGATTTTTTCAATCGTAGTGCAGGTGTTTTTGCAATTGCCTCAATCGTCTGATGTCTTATGCCTGTATTCGCACAGGTCTTCGATTCGGCAGCTACCGCAGCGAGGCTTGCGCGCCTGGCAAACGTACCGACCATGCAGGATCAGCCAATGATGGGCGTCGAGCAGGTAATCCTTGGGTACGAACTTGAGCAGCTTCTTCTCCACCTCCAGCACGGTTTTGCCCGGTGCAATGCCGGTGCGGTTGCTCACCCGGAAGATATGGGTGTCAACGGCCATCGCCAGTTGCCCGAATGCCGTGTTGAGCACGACGTTGGCGGTTTTGCGGCCAACCCCGGGCAAGGCTTCGAGCGCCTCACGGGTTTCCGGTACCTCTCCGCCATGCTGTTCGACCAGCAGGCGGCAGGTCTCGATGACGTTCTTGGCCTTGCTGTTGTACAGCCCGATGGTCTTGATGTATTCGCTCAGCCCATCGACCCCCAGTGCGTGAATGGCTTCTGGCGTGTTGGCGATGGGGAACAGGCGTGCAGTTGCCTTGTTGACGCCGACATCGGTTGCTTGCGCCGAGAGAATCACGGCAATCAGCAGTTCGAAGGGAGTGGTGTAGGCCAGTTCGGTCTTGGGCTCGGGGTTGTCTTCATGCAGCCTGCGAAAAATCTCCAGGCGTTTAGCGGCATTCATGGGGTCAACGCGTTCCTTGACGATGTGCAGTGGTGGGCTCGGGGCGTAGCTGATTGTACAAGCCCAGGAGCAGGCCGAGCAGTATCAGCGCGCCGGGTGCCAGGTGAGTGATGTGCAGCCCTGGGATATCGGTCAGGGCCTGACGGCCGATAGCCAAAACCAGGCCCGCCGCTGCCATGCCCGCAAGGCCAGTGAGCAGTGAGTGCCAGCGGCCTGTTTGCGGTAACAGGCGCTCGACGGCCAGGCATTGCAGAGCCAGCAGCGCGGGATAGTGACCAAGCACAAGCGCCATCGGCAACGCCCAGGCCTGCAGCCCCAGCTGCAGGCAACTGGCGAGCGCAGCGGCCAGCACCATGGACATCCACAGGTGCATGGCAGGTAGCAGATGGCTGCGTAACCCAGCCATGAGCAGTTGGTGCGCCAGTATCACGACGGTCATGCAGGCCAGCATCGTCGAGGCCTCGATGACCGACCCGGTTGTGCCGATCAAGGGCGCCAGGCATACGCTCAGCAACCAGTACCTATTCATGTTTGTCCTCCCCGAGCAACGCGGTGCGGTGTTGATCGTAGTAGCGCAGCGCATCCTGCACTGCGTCGATAACTGCCCGCGAGGTGACTGTCGCGCCAGCCAGCTGGTCGAATGAGCCCCGATCCCGCCTGAGCGCCCAGGCCTGCTCGGGCGGGTCGCCATGAGCCTTGCCGATAAACTGGTCCAGCCAATGCCGTGCGGGATCGACCAGTTGGTCGCCCAGCCCCGGGCTTTCCTGTTGGCGAAGTACACGCAGCCCGGTCAGGCGACCATGATTGTCGATCGCGATGGCCAGCTCGATCGGCCCGGCGTACCCCGGCACCTCGCTGCGCAGCATGATGGCTACGGGGGTGTTGGCCAGGCTGGCGCGATAACCCGCCAGCAGCCGACTGTGTGGCAACTGATTGTCGGCCAGCGCCAAGGGGGCCTGGAGCGGCTGGTTGTCGTAGCTGCCTGTTGGCAGCGCCGCCAGCCACTCACGCTCTTGCATTTGGCGTTGGGCTTGCTGGATGGGGCCGGCGGTCCAGTGTTGCCAGACAAGGCTGCCGGCCAGTGCCAAGGCAGTCACCGATGTCAGCAGCAGTATGCTGCGCGCGCGCCTGCTCATGTGGTCACCGGTTGGCGTCGCTGTGCCCAGCGGTCCAGCGCCGGAGCGCAGAGGTTCATCAGCAGGACCGCAAAGGCTGTCCCGTCCGGCACGCTTCCCCAGGTGCGCAGCAGATAGATCAGCCAACCTGCACCGATACCGAACAGCAGGCGCGCCAGCGGACGTTTACAGCCGGAGATAGGCTCGGTGCAGATGAAGAATGCCGCCAGCATGGTGGAGCCAGAGAACAGGTGCAGCAAAGGTGAACCATTGGAGTCCGAGCCCGACCCGTTCCAGGCCAGCAGGCTGAACAGCAGGAGCCCGCCGAGCAAGCCCGCCGGGGCGTGCCAGCTGAACACCTTGCGCTGCAGCAGGAACAGCCCGCCCAGCAGGAATGCCAGGTTCACCCATTCGCTGCCCCGCCCGCCCAGCTTGCCGAAGGCCGGATGCGTTGCAAACAGCTCATCGATGGTCAGGCTGCGATTGTGCCGCAGGGCATCCAGTACCGTCGGGCTGGCCCAGGCGTCGATCTGCTCGCTGGCAATAAAGCTCAGGTGCAGGCTGTCGAGCAGGCCAGGCGCTTGGCTGGGCCAGTGATTCATCTGCAGCGGGAAACTCAGCAGGGCGAAGGCATAGCCAACCATCGCCGGGTTGAACAGGTTGCGGCCGACGCCACCGAAGGCCTGTTTGCCCAGGCCTATGGCAACGCTGGCCGCGGCCACCGGCAGCCACCAGGGGGCCTGGCCGGGCAATGCCACCGCCAGCAGTACCGCGCTGACCAATGCGCTGCCATCGTCCAGCGCCGGCCGTATCGCTTGCCCGCGCCAGGTCAGCAGCAGTGCCTCTGTAGCCAGCGCGGCACCGGTGCACAGCAGCAGGTTGATCAACACCCCCCAGCCATGCAGCCAGAACATCACCAGCAACCCGGGCACGCAGGCCAGAAGGACCAGGCCCATGGCGTTGCGCAGGCGCGGGTCAGGCAGTGGCATGGGTTTGCAGGCTCATTGTGTGAATAGTCCGCTAAGGCTGGAGAGCGCCATGGCCATCACGCCGGCGCCGATCAGCTCGATGGGCAGGCCACGCAGGGCCGCCGGAATATCCGCATGGCTGCTGCGTTCGCGCAGGTCGGCGAACAGTAGCAGGGCCAGCCAGAACCCCAACCCGCCTGCCACGCCCCAGGTCAACGCTTGCCAAACGCTGCTGCCATCGCTGCCGAGCTGCAACAGCAAGCCTAGCACCGCGACATTGCCCAGCAGCAGCCCTTGCAGGCCCTCCACAGGCCAGCCGGGTCGCATACGGCGCAGCAGTTGCGGCAGTCCCCAGGCCAGCATCGCCAACAACGGCAACAGCAGGAACAGGCGCAAGGGTTGCAATTGCAGTGGGGCCAGAAGGTACTGCTGGAGCAGCAGCCCGGCGGGCAGTCCGATCAGGATCAACAGCGCGCTGCATAGGCCGAGCACTTGCAAGCGATCGCGCTCGATCGGGTCGGGTTGCAACATCAGGTTGTTGACCAGCGCAGCGCTGACCAGGACCAGGATGTAGTCGCTCATGAAATGCCTGCCGCCTGAGGATGCCGTGATTATCCGGCAGCGGCCGCTGGATGGAAATGCCCCGGCCAGTTGGCCGGGGCAGGGGGGGTTACTTGATGCGCTGGCCGGGCTTGGCGCCGCTGTCCGGGCTCAGCAGGTAGATCTCTTCGCCACCAGGGCCGGCCGCCATGACCATGCCCTCGGAGATGCCAAAACGCATCTTCCGTGGCTTGAGGTTGGCCACCATCATGGTCAGACGCCCTTCCAGCTTGCTTGGGTCGGGGTAGGCCGACTTGATGCCGGAGAACACGTTGCGCTGCTCGTCACCGATGTCCAGGGTCAGGCGCAGCAGCTTGTCGGCACCTTCGACGGACTCGGCCTTGACGATCAGCGCCACGCGCAGGTCGACGGCGGCGAAGGTGTCGAACTCGATTTCGGCCGACAGCGGGTCTTTGGTCAGTTCGCCGTTGCCAGCCGGGGCCTGGGTTTGCGAGGCCAGCAGGTCTTCCTTGCTGGCGGCGACCATGGCTTCGACCTTGGCCGGCTCGATACGGCTCATCAACGCCTTGAACGGGTTGAGCTTGTGGTTTTCCAGGCGCGACAGGTGGTCGTTCCAGGTCAGCGGGGCGACGTTGAGGAACGCCTCGGCATCGGCGGCCAGCAGCGGCAGAACCGGCTTGAGGAAGATCACCAGCTGACGGAACAGGTTGATGCCCTGGGCGCAGATGGCCTGGACTTCATCCTGCTTGCCTTCCTGCTTGGCCAGCGACCACGGCGCCTTGTCGGCGATCCAGGCGTTGGCACGGTCGGCCAGGGCCATGATTTCGCGCATGGCGCGGGCGAAATCGCGGCCTTCGTAGGCTTCGGCGATCGACGGGGCGGCGGCGAGGAAGGCCTCGGTCAGCTCGGGGGCGGCATCGCCGGCAACCATCACACCGTCATTGCCTTTGTGAATGAAGCCGGCGCAACGGCTGGCGATGTTGACCACCTTGCCGACCAGGTCGGAGTTGACCTTCTGCACGAAGTCCTCGAGGTTGAGGTCGAGGTCGTCGACGCCGCGGCCCAGCTTGGCGGCATAGTAGTAACGCAGGTATTCCGGCTGCAGGTGGTCGAGGTAGGTGCGCGCCTTGATGAAGGTGCCGCGCGACTTGGACATCTTGGCGCCGTTGACGGTCAGGTAGCCGTGCACGTTGACCGCGGTCGGCTTGCGGAAGCCCGAGCCTTCGAGCATGGCTGGCCAGAACAGGGCGTGGAAGTTGACGATGTCCTTGCCGATGAAGTGGTACAGCTCGGCCTTGGAGCCTTCGTTCCAGAACGCGTCGAAGTCCAGCTCCGGGCGGCGCGCGCACAGGTTCTTGAAACTGGCCATGTAGCCGATCGGCGCATCCAGCCAGACGTAGAAGTACTTGCCAGGCTCGCCCGGAATTTCGAAACCGAAGTACGGTGCATCGCGGGAGATATCCCATTCCTGCAGCCCGGAGTCCAGCCACTCGGCCAATTTGTTGGCCACGGCATCCTGCAGCGTGCCGCTGCGGGTCCACTGCTGCAGCATGGCCTGGAAATCGGGCAGCTTGAAGAAGAAGTGCTGCGAGTCGCGCAGCACCGGGGTGGCGCCGGAAATCGCCGACTTGGGGTTCTTCAGTTCGGTCGGGGCGTAGGTGGCGCCGCATTTTTCACAGTTGTCGCCGTACTGATCCTCGGCCGCGCACTTGGGGCAGGTGCCCTTGATGAAGCGGTCGGCGAGGAACATGCCCTTTTCCGGGTCGAAATACTGGGTGACCGAACGGGTGGCGATGTGGCCGGCGTCACGCAGACGGGTGTAGATCATGCCCGACAGCTCGCGGTTCTCTTCGCTGTGGGTGGAGTGGAAGTTGTCGAAATCGACCAGGAAATCGGCGAAGTCGCCGCTGTGCTCGGCCTGGACGTTGGCGATCAGTTGCTCCGGAGTGATGCCTTCCTTCTCGGCACGCAGCATGATCGCCGAGCCGTGGGCGTCGTCGGCGCAGACATAGATGCACTGGTTGCCGCGCAGCTTCTGGAAGCGAACCCACATGTCTGTCTGGATGTACTCGAGCATATGGCCAAGGTGAATGGAACCATTGGCATAGGGCAGGGCGCTGGTGACGAGAATCTGACGTGGCTCGGACATGGTGGCTCGGCTACTTATCTGGCTACGGGGTAAAAATGAGGGTGATCGGCCACTATAAAGGGCTGGCGAAGATATTTCACCTTGCGAACGCATCTGCTGACGATTGACGGGTTAGCATAGGCGCCTGTTTCGTATTCAGTTTGCCAATGGGAGCCTCCATGAGTGCCGTTACCCGTGCCGCCGTCGAAGGCGTGCTTCGCCAGTACACCGACCCCTACCTGAACCAGGATCCGGTCAGCGCCGGCTGCGTGCGCGCCATCGACATCCAGGGCGCGCAGGTCAGCGTGCAGCTGCAGCTGGGTTATGCCGCCGGCCTGTTCAAGGGCGGTTGGGCCCAGGTGCTGCAGACCGCGATCGAGAACCTCGAAGGCGTTTCTTCGGCGAATGTGACCATCGATTGTGTGATCGCCACCCACAAGGCTCAGGCCCAGGTGCCGGCCATGGCCAATGTGAAGAATATCGTGGCCGTTGCCTCCGGCAAGGGCGGGGTCGGCAAGTCGACCACCGCAGCCAACCTGGCCTTGGCGCTGGCGCGGGAGGGCGCGCGAGTCGGCATCCTCGACGCTGACATCTACGGCCCTAGCCAGGGCGTGATGTTCGGTATCGCCGAAGGCACTCGCCCGCAGGTGCGCGATCAAAAATGGTTCGTGCCGATCAAGGCCCATGGCGTCGAGGTCATGTCCATGGCTTTCCTCACTGACGACAACACGCCGATGGTATGGCGCGGGCCAATGGTTTCCGGTGCGTTGTTGCAACTGGTGACCCAGACCGCCTGGGATGATCTCGACTACCTGGTGATCGACATGCCGCCGGGCACTGGCGACATCCAGCTGACCCTGGCCCAGAAAGTGCCGGTGGCCGGCTCGGTGATCGTCACCACGCCACAGGACCTGGCGCTGCTGGATGCGAAAAAGGGCGTGGAGATGTTCCGCAAGGTCAACATCCCGGTGCTGGGCGTGGTGGAGAACATGGCCGTGCACATCTGCTCCAACTGCGGCCATGCCGAGCATCTGTTCGGTGAAGGCGGTGGTGAGAAGCTGGCGGCCCAATATGGTGTCGAACTGCTGGCTTCGCTGCCGCTGTCGATGCTGATTCGCGAGCAGGCCGACAGCGGCAAGCCAACCGCCATTGCCGAGCCGGAAAGCCAGATCGCCATGGTCTATCAGGAGCTGGCGCGTCAGGTGGGGGCACGGATCGTATTGCAGGAAGCAGCCGCACCGGCAATGCCGAGCATCACCATCAGCGAGGATTGATGCAGCGCTGACCAAGCGATCTACAGCAACTTCGTGGGAGCGGGCTTGCCCCGCGATACCGGCGCAGCCGGTGCCTCCCATCGCGGGGCAAGCCCGCTCCCACGGAGTTTTCTAGCGACAGAGCAGCCCTTCCCGTGAGATTTTCGGGCAGGCACAAAAAAACCCGCCAATGGCGGGTTTTTTCTGAAAGCTAGGAAGCGAGATCGACTTAGGCGATCTGAACTTCTTCAGCCTGCATGCCTTTCTGGCCGCGGGTAGCGACGAAAGTAACAGCCTGGCCTTCTTTCAGGGTTTTGAAGCCGTCAGCTTGGATGGCTTTGAAGTGCACGAACAGGTCGTCGCCCGACTGAGGGGTGATGAAGCCGTAGCCCTTCTCATCGTTGAACCACTTGACGGTACCGGATTGGCGATTGGACATTTTTCTGTCTCCTTGGACAAAGTTGATGGCGGCCAGGAAAACCCCGACCGAGACTGAGTGCAAAGGAGCAGAAGGTGTCATGGAGATGGGCCGATCGTAAATCGTGCATCAAACAGATCTTCGGTGTCGCGTGCAGCACAGTGGCGACACCATAACCCACTTTCCCTGACCTGCCAATAACTGGTGAGAGGTTTGTCGTAATTCGGATCGGCGGCGGCTGCAGGCCCCGTCCGGCGGGCATTGCAGTAAGACTGTGGATGCGACTTTGCCGCGGGCGCCGGGACCGGTAAGATGCGCATCACGATTTTTTTCACCTTGCACTCTCAGGACACACCCGCCATGAGCATCAAATCGGACAAGTGGATTCGCCGCATGGCGCAGGAACACGGCATGATCGAACCGTTCGTCGAGCGCCAGGTGCGCGGCGAGCAGGACAGCCGGGTCATCTCCTTCGGTGTTTCCAGCTACGGCTACGACGTGCGCTGCGCCGACGAATTCAAGGTGTTCACCAACATCAACTCGGCCACTGTCGACCCGAAGAACTTCGACGCCGGCAGCTTCGTCGACATCAAGAGCGACGTCTGCATCATCCCGCCGAACTCCTTCGCCCTGGCCCGCACGGTCGAGTACTTCCGCATTCCGCGCGACGTGCTGACCATCTGCCTGGGCAAGAGCACCTATGCCCGTTGCGGCATCATCGTCAACGTCACCCCGCTCGAGCCTGAGTGGGAAGGCCATGTCACCCTGGAGTTCTCCAACACCACTACGCTGCCGGCGAAGATCTACGCCAACGAAGGCGTGGCGCAGATGCTGTTCCTGCAGTCCGACGAAGAATGCGAAGTCTCGTACAAGGACCGTGGCGGCAAGTACCAGGGCCAGCGCGGCGTCACCCTGCCACGTACCTGAGGCGACCAAGCGCGGGAATTGTTTGCCCGCCCGGCACTCCAACGAGATAGCAGTCCCGGCGCGCACGACGCGTGCCGGCTCTCGTCAGGAGCCGCTCCATGAAACTCGACCCCGCAATCAGCGCCAAGCTGGCGGTCCTGCAGCCGAATCAGGTCGGATTGCTGGCCTGGACGCTGCTGGCGCATCCGCCAATGCACCTGCAGGCCGGTGGCGTACCGCACCAGCCTGACCCCGATACCCCGCAACCGCCGGAGCCCGGCGAGCATCCGCCGATGGAGCCGGGCGAGCCGACCCTGCCCGACGAACCGCCGCCAGCCCCCGTGGCCTGACCCGCGGGCCGCGCCGCCTGGTTGTAACGGATCAGTTGCCCAGCAGGTAGCCGCTGCGGCATACCTGCTCGCCAGCGACATGGGCGATGACCATGCCGGCCGTGGCCATGCGCCGCACACTACGCGCATACAGCAGCCCTGCCTGGGTATTGCGCAGCGGGGTGACGCGGTCGCTCAGCGGGTCGATGACCTCGGCGATGAGTTGCCCCGCTTCCAGGTACTGTCCAGGTTTGGCGTGGAATACCAGCAGGCCGCCCAGCGGCGTAGTGACGGGCTCCACCGCTGCCAGCGGCGTCGCTGGCTGGCGCAGGGCCGGCAGGGCTGCGGGCTGGCCGTCGATCACGCCACTGTGGGTGAGAAAATCCAGGATCGCCTGGCAGTCCTGGGTTGCCAGGGCATGGCTGACATCTGCCTGGCCGCGCAGCTCGATGGTCACCGAGAAGCTGCCCATGGGGATCGGGAAGCGCTTGCCGAAGCGCTGTTGCAATTGCCACCACACCAGGCTGAAGCACTCGTCGAACGACTGCCCGCCCGAGTCGGTGGCCAGCAAACTGGCCTGCACGCCCAGGTAGCGCGCCAGCGGTTCGACCTGAGGCCAGGCTTCCGGGGTGGTGTACAGATGCTCGACGGCTTCGAAGTCGCAGTGCAGGTCGAGCACCATGTCGGCATCGCAGGCCAGGCGCTGAAGGGTCAGGCGCTGGGACTGCAATGGGGTGTGTGCCGGGTGCGCGTCCAGGCCGCGACGCAGGTACTCGCGGATCAGCGCCAGGTTATGCGCTGGGTCGTCGTTCAGATGACCTTCGATCTGGTCGCCGATGCTGTCCGACAAGTCAACGAAGTTGCGGTTGAAGTTTTCGCCGCTCTGCAGCTCGAAGCGCCCCAACGGGGCGTCCAGCAGCACCTGCTCGAGGCCCACCGGGTTGGCCACCGGTACCAGGATGATCTCGCGGCGTAGCCGGCCGTGCTGCTCCAGCTCCAACAGGCGTTGCTTGAGGTGCCAGGCCACCAGCATGCCCGGCAGTTCGTCGGCATGCAGCGAGGCCTGGATATACACCTTGCCACCGCCGCGCGGGCCGAAGTGGAAACTGTGCAACTGGCGGGCGATGCCGGGCGCGGGGGACAGCAGGTCGTGGGTCGAATGGTGCATGGGGGTCCTGAAGAGGGCGGTCTGCGATTAGGGGCCGGAATGATGGATAGAAGCACAACTTGGCGCGCGGTGCATCATTGCCCGGTTTCACACAACGCTTGCTGGTGCAACTGGCGCAAGGCTCGGAAATGGTGAAGGTGCATTACCTGTTTACTTGAGGTTCACCTTGGCTGCGCATCAAAAATGTTGCGTAGCTGATCATTCTGTAGCAACTTGCTCTTGCGGGACTTGCATGAAATACAGCGAATTCCGTCGGTGGCTGCGTGCTCAAGGCGCCACGTTCGTTCCTGCCAAAGGCAGCCATTTCAAGGTTTACCTCGGCAAGCGACAGACGATCTTTCCCGACCATGGCGCCAAGGAAATCGGCGAAGGGCTCAGGAAAAAGATCCTCAAAGACCTTGGGCTAGGCGATTGACCCTCAAACGAGGCAACGACATGAATTTTGATTATCCGGTGATCGTGCATTGTGAAGCCGGTAGCTTCTGGGTCAGCTGTCCGGATATTCCAGAAATGGCCAGTGCCGGCGACACAGTGGATGAAGCGCTGTTCGATGCTGTTGATGCCTTGGAATCGGCGCTTTCGTTATACGTGGATCAACGTGTCGCCATTCCACTGCCTTCGCTACACGCATGCGATCAGGCGGTGGTCAGGTTGCCTGCGTTGACCGCCGCCAAGGCTGCGCTGTGGAACACCATGATTGCGCAGAAAGTGACCAAGACCGAACTGGCTCGGCGACTTGGCGTCAATCGCCCGCAAGTGGATCGTCTGGTCAACCTGTTGCACCGCTCGAAGATCGAGCAGGTAGAGCACGCTTTGCATGTGTTGGGCCAGCGCATCGAGTTGGCAGTGGTCGCTGCTTGACCGAGCACCGATGAAAAAGCCGCCTGTTCAGGCGGCTTTTTCATTGCTGTCGGCTTATTTCCCCGGCACCAGCGTCAGTCGTTGGCTGCCATAAGCCCGCCCGAAGTTCTGCGGCTGCAACGGCATGCTCATGAAGCGCCCCTTGAACCAGGCATCCAGCCCGTCGCTGTAATGGCGGCTTGCCGGGTTGCCGGACGGGCCGCTGCTGGTCAGCAGTTGCAGCGGTTCGGCCTGGCCGAAGTCTACGATCATCCGCGCCGAGGCCGGCAGGCGGGTGTCGAAGTTGCTGCCCCAGGCGTAGGGCGTGAGTGCCAGCGTGCTGAAATCACCGCCGGCAGCCATGGGCGAGCGGCTGAGGCTGTCGCCCAAGCCGCGGTAGTTCGGCGCCGGCCAGCGATACTGGTGCAGCTTGCCCCACTGCCAGGCACGGCGGTCGGCGCCGAGCTGGGCGGTGCCGGTATCGATCGCCGCCGCCAGGCTGCGGGCGAGGATGGCGGGCTTGTCTTCCTTCTGCGGCGTGCCACGGTCATCCCAGAACGGGCTGTCTTCGCGGCCCAGCAGGTGGTCGGCCTGGGCCGAATAAGACAGCTGGGCATTGCCGACGAACGCTTGCCAGGCCGGGCTAGACTCGGGGCCGAGGTCGTCAAGGAAGGTCTGCCGGGTGACTTCCTGGAGGAACAGCTCATACAGCGCGGCATCGGCCGACACCGGGCTCAGCCGGCCATCGAAGGCCTTGAGCCGGGCCAGGGCGTCACGGGCCTTGTCGCGCTGGGCGGCGGGCAAGGCGTCGATGGCCTGTTTGAGTGGCAGGGCCATGCCGGGCGCATCGAACATCTGCTTGAGCTTGTCGGCCAGCAGCGTTACCTGGTCGTTCTGCAGGGCCATCAGGCTGCGGCTGTCATGGCGACCGTTGCCCGCCAGCTGAGCCAGGCGCTCGGCGCGTTCAGGGTAGTACCAGCTGCTCGACAGCTGCATGCCGTAGCCCTTGGGCTGGCTGCGCTGGTTGGCGTGGCCGATGAAGCCGGCGACCGGGTCCTGGTCGTAAGGGTGGAGCATGGCGTCGGCGTAGCCATCCCAGTCATAGCGCCCGTCCCAGCCCGGCGAGGGTAGTAGGCCCTGGCCGTCGCGGCGGTTGGGGTAGCGCCCACTGACTTGCCAGCCGATGTGTTCGGGTTCGGCGAATACGAAGTTGAGGGCTGCGGCGCCGATTTCACGGGTGCTGTCGAAGGCCCGCTCGATGTTGCTGGCGCGGGTCAGGTCGAACAACGCGTCGAGGCTGCGATCATCCTTGAGCTGCGGCAGGTGCAAGGCCAGGGCCAGGCTGCCGTGGCCCGGCAGCAGGGTGCCATGGCGGGTGTCATACAGCACTTCGCGTTGCGGGCGCTGGCCACGGACGAAGAAGGTCTCGCTGCGTGCGCGGGCTTGTTGCCATTTGCCGTCGGCCAGGTACGTCAGTTGGCTGCCCTGGCGGCGTACCTGTTCGAGGAACAGGTCCTGGTTGTCGGCCATCACCGCGCTGGCGCTCCACGCCACTTTACCGTTGTAGCCGGCCAGCACGATCGGCAGGCCCGGCAGTGAAAGGCCGGCGACCTGGTATTTACCGGTATGGATCTGCACCGGGCTCAGCGCCCAGGGCGCCCGGCTGTCGCTGGCCAGCAGACTCTTGCCGCTGCGGCTGCGCTGCGGCCCAAGGGCGAGGTTGGACGAGCCTGGATTGCCGAGCAGGCCGAGATCGGCCAGTTGCTGGCCGGCGGCGGCGAGCGAGGCCAGGCCCGGCAGCTGGCTGGCCAGGTTCAGGCCCTTGAGTTTGTCGACTTCGCTTTCGGCCAGGGCTTCGTCGGGGGCGCCGGGCAGCAGCCAGGCCAGTTTATCTGCGCCAACCTTCTGCGCCAGGGTCAGGGCCGAGAGCTCCTCCTGCAGGTTCACCGACTGGCTGAAGGCATACAGACTGAAGATCAGCGCCGAGTCCTCTGGCTTCCAGTACTCGGGGCGATAGCCGCTACGGGCCAGTTCGGCCGGCAGCTTGTCGCGGTAGCGGAACAGGTAGGCGTTGACCCCTCGGGCATACACCTCGAAGAAGCGCTTGAGCCGCGGCGAGGCGTCGGCGTAGAGCTGGCCGGCGCCCTGCTTGAGGTTGGCGGCGCGCATCAGGCGGTCGATTTCCAGCGCATCCGGGCCGGCCAGCTCGGCCAGGCGGCCTTGGGCCAGCAGGCGCAGGGTGACCATTTGTTCGATGCGGTCACCGGCATGGACATAGCCCAGGCTGAACAGCGCATCGTGGAAGTTGCTGCTTTCGATCAGCGGCGCACCCATGGCGTTGCGCCGCACCGAAACATTCTGCGCCAGGCCCTTGAGCGGCTGGACGCCGGTGGTCGGCGGTACGCTGTCCTGCATGCCGCCCATCTGGCAGCCAGTCAGCGCAAGCATGCCGAGCATCGCGGCGGCGCTGCCGAAGCGGGGGCGGAAGGGAGGAAGGACGGGCGCGGCCATGACTGGGCTCCTGCAGGGCGTGGCGGGGTTTGGAAAGGCGCTAAGGTAGTGAGCGCGCAGTCGCCGTGCAAGGTGCGGGGGCGCTTTATTTACGAACGGCTTGCCGCCAGCTGCAAGCCGCAAGAAAAAGCCGGCATTGCACCGGCCCGTTTCATCTTGCGCCTTGCAGCTTGGCGCTCAGGGCTGCTTCAAGCGCCGTGGCACTTCTTGAATTTCTTCTCGCTGCCGCATGGGCACGGGTCGTTGCGACCGACGTCCTTCAGGGCATTGCGCACCGGCTCCTGGTGGCCGTGGTTGCAGTGCGGGCCATGCACATGGCCGTGGTCGTGATCGTGGTGATGGTCGTGACCGTGGTTGCAGTCGGGGCCATGAACATGGGGTTGCTGGGTCATTGCGGGATTACTCCGGTAGAAAATCGCCGTGCATTATCTCACCACTGCGCGACAAGTGCAGGTCCCGGGGGATGATCAGCCCGGTGGCCAGGTCGCCTTGCAGCCGGTAGTGCAAGGGTTGATGGCTTTTGAGCAGTTTCGCCAGGGGCTTGAGGTGCTGCCAGAGGTTGGTCCGCGCGGTGATCTTGAAGGTGCGCCGGGCATGGGCGCCGACGCTGCGCCAGAGGCTGACATCCTCTTCGGCCAGCAGGATGTCGCCCAGGTGGACCGCGTAGTGCAGGTTGCGGATGAACAGCCGGCTGTCGTTGGGGTTGATGACCTGCAGGTGCAGCACGAACTCTTGCTGGTGCAGGCGCATGCTGACCTTTTCCACCTTCAGCAGGTGCACCTCTGGCTGGCGCCAGCTGTCGTCGCCCCAGCTGGCGCAGCCCGCCAGCCCGCTCAGCAGTAAGGCCAGCAGCATCAGGCGGGCGAGGGCGCGCATGTTCAGTTACCGAAATAGCTGGCGCAGCATTTCTTGAATTTCTGCCCGCTGGCGCAGGGGCAGGGATCATTGCGCCCGACTTTCAGCTCCACGGTCGGGTCGATGAAGTACCAGCGCCCGGCGTGCTGGACGAAGGCCGAGCGTTCGCGGTGCTGGTGATCGCCTTGCCCGTCGTGCCAGCGTGCGGTGAAGGTGACGAAGGCATGTTCGGGTTGCCCGCCGAGCACTTCGGCGTTTTCCACCTCGAGCCCCAGCCAGGTGCTTTGCGCGCTCCAGGCCGCCATGCCAGCGCGGTCCAGGCCGGCCTGTTGGGCCGGCAGCGTGGTGCCGACCAGGTAATCCATCAGCCCCAGCACGTAGGCGCTGTAGCGCGAGCGCATCAGCGTCTGCGCATCCGGTGCCGGCGTGCCGGCGTGATAATGCCCGCAGCAGGCGTCGAGCAGGTTGCCGCTGCCGCAAGGGCAGACCGAGACACTCATCGAGTCACCACCAGTACTTGCCGAAATTTTGTGGATTGGCCCAGAACTTCGCATTAAGCCAGTCCGGTACCTGTTTGTAGTCATGCAGATCATAGGTGAACAGGCTGAGCACCTGTTCGTCTCGCTGGAATTTCTCGCTGGCCGACAGCGCCAGCGAGAAAAAGTCGGTGTCGTGCCAGCCGCAGGCGCCCAGGTCGGCGAGCACCGCGACCTTGCTGGCATTGAGGTTGCGTATGCCACCAAGCAGCTCCAGGCCGCTGCGTTTGGGCAGGTGCTCAAGGCAGTCCACCAGTAACGCCAGGTCGAAGCGCTGGGCGGCCAGCCTGGCTGGCAATGGGCCGGGTGAGGCGACTTCTATATGGGTGTCCGGGTGCTCTGCGGCGAAGGCGTCCAATGCCGGGAAGCGTGTGCCCACCAGCAGCAGCTTGTGTGGCGTGAAACGCTCGAGCAGGGCGGCCAGGGCCTGCTGTGGTGTGCGTTGGGAGAAAGCGTCAGTCATTGCCATTCCTCGTTCAGGTCGCTCAAGACTAACGGCCCCGGCCTGCCTGGCATAGAGGCACGGCGCCACGTCGTGGCTTATTGCTGGCAGAGCGAGAAACAGCGGTCTTTACTTCCAGAGCATCGGTTTTGCACCGATTCCCCCTAGGAGAAGCAACAAGATGAGCATAGTACGCACAGCGATACCCCTGGTCCTGCTCACCAGTGTGTTGACTGGTTGTGCAGGTTTGCAAAAAACCGACTGGCCGAAGTGTGCTGCCGTCGGGGGTGTAGGCGGCGCCGCCCTGGGCGCCATCGAGAGTTCCAGCTGGGCTGGCTGGGGTGCGTTGCTCGGTGGCGGCCTGGCGGCCGGTTACTGCTGGGCCCACGGCGATGGCGACGAAGACGGCGATGGTGTGCCGGATAGTCGCGACAAGTGCCCAGGCACGCCGCGCGGGGTCCAGGTCGATGCCAACGGCTGCCCGCCACCACCACCTGTGGTCGAGGAGGTCGTGGTACAGAAGGAAGAAGTCATCGTCATTCGCGATGTGCGCTTCGAGTTCGACTCGGCACGCCTCACCGCCGCCGACAAGGAGCGCCTCAATACCATTGCCACGCGCCTTAAACAGGAGGCCCCGAGCGCCCGCCTGAGCGTCACCGGCCATACCGACAGCGTCGGTTCCGACAGCTACAACCAGAAGCTTTCCGAGCGCCGAGCCCATTCGGTGACCGATTATCTGGTCGAGCAAGGCGTACCGCGCAGCAGCTTCGTCTCGGTCGTGGGGGCCGGCGAGACCCAACCGGTGGCTGACAACGCCACGGCCGACGGGCGCGCCATGAACCGCCGTACCGAGATCAAGATCCAGCGTTGACAGCCCTGCGCCCGCGCCTTGAGAAGTGGCGCGGGCGCGTCTTTACTCCTGGGTGACCGGTAGCGGCCGGTGACACAGGAGCATTCACCATGCGTGTTTTGTCCAAGGCGGCGCTGCCGCTGTTGCTGGCCACCAGCCTGCTGGCCGGCTGCGCGACCCACAGCGATGGCAGCGCGCCCCTCAATCAAAGGACCTGGCCCCTCTGCAGCCTGCTTGGTGGGCTGGTCGGCGGTGGCCTGGGGGCTATCGAGAGCTCCAGTTGGGCGGCCGGTGGCGGTGCCCTGGGAGCCATCGCCGGTGGCCTGATCTGCTACGCCCAGGATGGCGATGAGGATGGCGATGGTGTCTTCGACCGCCGTGACCGTTGCCCAGGCACCCCCGCCGGCACCCAGGTCAACCACATGGGCTGCCCGCTGCCCCAATACCCTCCCGCGCAAGCGCAACCCGAACCCGCCGCTACCTCTGAGGTGATTACCCTCGACGACCAGGGCCAGGTGCTGTTTGCCTTTGACTCCGCCGAGCTCACGGCGGCCGCTCGGCAGCGTCTGCAAAGCCTGCTGACCAGGCTGAACGAGCCGGGCGTGACCCGCGTCAAGGTGATTGGCTTCACCGACAGCGTAGGCTCCGACAGCTACAACCAACGCCTGTCCGAGCAGCGTGCCAGCAGCGTCGCCGAGTACCTGATCAGCCAAGGGCTGGCGCCGAACAAGGTGACCAGCCAGGGCCGTGGCGAGGCTGATCCGGTTGCCGACAACGACAGCGATGAAGGCCGAGCGCGCAACCGACGGGTGGAACTGCACCTGAACTGACCCCTCTGGCGCGCCTGCGGCAGTAAGGTTACTGTTGCCAGCGCGGTCCGCTCGAACGGGCCGCGCTGGCATAACAATAAACAGTGGGGGCGGGGTATGAAGTTCATCCTGGGCCTGGGCAAGGTCCTGACGGTGCTGTTCTGGTGGGTGGTGCTGTTCAACCTGTTCATGCCGCAGCCATTGCCGCTCAATCTGCTGATCAATACCGCCGGCATCTTCCTGCTGTCACTGCACGTGCTCGAGGTGTTGTTTTTCAACGCTAGCCTGCGCGGGCGCAGCCACCGTTGGTTCGATCGATTGCAGATCCTGCTGACCGGCATCTTCCACGTCATGTCCATCCCCAAACCTGGTAAGGCCTAGAGCCATGCATAAATTGATGTTGCTGGCCGCTTTGGCCGCGCCCCTGGCTCAGGCGGAAAGCCTTGAAGTCGCCGCTCACTCCATGCTGCGCCTGCCGAACAAGTCGGCCAGCGTGCATCTTGAACAGTTGCGTGTGGCCGACTCGGCGACCCTGTTGCTGCCAGCCACCCTCACTGAGCTGAAGATCGACCGTCTGGAGCTGGGGCGCGATGCGCGCATTGCCATTGCCCCCGCCGAACGCGACCTGAGTATCAGCGCCGCCAGCGCCCACCTGGGCGAAGGAAGTGAAATCAGTGCGCCTGGTGCACCGGGCACTTATGAGCGTGCAGCCCGTCCGGGGCGCAACCTCGACTTGCGTCTGCAGGCGCTTGAGGCCGAGCAGTTGGTCATCGATGCCCGTGGTGGCGCTGGCGCGCCAGGCTATGTCGGCCTCGACGGCGGTAATGGCAAGCCGGGTGGCTGCACCTGGGGGCAGGCCAGCCGAGGGGCGAATGGTGACAACGGTGGTAATGGCCACGATGGTGCCGCTGGCGGGCGGATCCGCCTGGCGCTGCCGGACGGCTTCGCCCAGGAACGGATCATGGTTCGGCTTGAGGGCGGCGCGCCGGGCAAGCCGGGCGCAGCCGGCAAGGCTGGCAAGGGCGGCGCGAGCAAGGGCTGCCTGGTGTACAGCACGGCGGCCGGTGCCAATGGCCTGCCAGGGCAACCCGGGGAGCCAGGTGCCGCCGGCGCTGCCGGTGAGTTGATCCTGCAGCGCTTGTAAGCGCCGAGGCTGAGCCTGCTTGAGGTGTTATCCGGCAGGCTTGTCAGCGACTCCGTACCTAACGGCCAGACACCTCCGACACCCATGGTCTAGTCTGAAAAAGACCGGTACCGGCCAAGTTCCCACTACAAGTGCCCGGACCGGACAACCATTGGAGTCCCCCGGGAGGTGCTCTCATGAGCCTGCTGCTTGAGCCGTATACCCTGCGTCAGCTGACCCTGCCCAACCGTATTGCCGTTTCCCCCATGTGCCAGTACTCCGCCGTCGACGGCCTGGCCAACGACTGGCACCTGGTGCACCTGGGCAGCCGTGCCGTGGGTGGCGCGGGCCTGGTGATCAGCGAGGCCGTCGCGGTCACTGCCGATGGCCGCATTACTGCCGAAGACCTTGGTCTGTGGAACGACGAACAGATCGCCCCGCTGCAGCGCATCACCCGCTTCATCACCGCCCAGGGCGCCGTGCCCGGCATCCAGCTGGCCCACGCCGGACGCAAGGCCAGCACCTATCGCCCCTGGTTGGGCAAGCAAGGCAGCGTCAAGCTCGAGGAGGGCGGGTGGCAGCCGGTCGGCCCATCGAAAATCGCCTTCGACCCGCAGCACACCGCGCCGCGCGAGTTGAGCAAGGACGAGATCCAGGACGTGGTGACCGCGTTTGTGGCGGCGACCGAGCGCGCATTGAAGGCGGGTTTCAAGGTAGTGGAAATCCACGCCGCCCATGGCTACCTGCTGCACCAGTTCCTGTCGCCGCTGAGCAATCAGAGGCGCGACGACTATGGCAGTTGCTTCGAAAACCGCATTCGCCTGACCCTGCAGGTCACCGAAGCAGTGCGCAAGGTGTGGCCGCAGGAGCTGCCGCTGTTCGTCCGCGTCTCGGCCACCGACTGGGTGGAGGATGGCTGGAACCCGGATGAAACCGTAGAGCTGGCGCGCCGCCTGCGCGTGCTGGGTGTCGACCTGATCGACGTTTCGTCTGGCGGCACCTCGGTCAACGCCGAGATCCCCACCGGCCCGGGTTACCAGACCCGCTTCGCCGAACGGGTGCGCAAAGAGTCGGAAATCGCCACCGGCACCGTTGGCATGATCACCGAACCCGCCCAGGCCGAACACATCCTGCGCACCGGCCAGGCCGATGTGATCTTCCTGGCCCGCGAACTGCTGCGTGACCCGTACTGGCCACTGCACGCCGACGATGACCTGGGCGGCAACAAGGCCACGTGGCCGGCTCAGTACCAGCGGGCGACCAGCCGGGCCAACCCGATCCACGAGTCGGACCTGCGCGATTGACTCAGCCGTAGGCGGCCTTGCTGAGGATGTCGCTCACCCATTGGTTGATGCTTTTCTGCGCAAGCTCCGCCTGGGCCGCCACGCTGGCATGAAGCGTGGGCTCCAGGCGCAGGCTGAGCTTGCCGGAGTAGGTCTTTTGCGGCTCACGCCCCAGGCGCTGGCAGGTTTCGAGGTAGTCGTCGACGGCCTCCTCGAAGGCCTGGCGCAGTTCGCTGATCGATTCGCCATGGAAGCCGATCACGTCGTGGATGCCGGCGACGTGGCCGACCAGCAGTTGGTCTTCGTCGCTGTATTCGATGCGGGCGGCATAGCCGCGGTAATTCATCACATTCATGGTGTCACTCCTGCCTGCTCCAGGAACTGGCGGGCATCCCGCACTTGATAGGTTTTGGCGTGGCGGTCCGGGTGAGGGCGGTGGAAGGTGGCCACTGCCCCGTGGAGTTCGAACCGTACGCGTGAACCCCTACCTTCGACCGTTCTGGCGCCAAGCGATACCAGCAGCGATTCCAGGCGTATCCAGTCCAGGGTTTTGGGCACAGGCTTCTTGAAAACGAGTTCGAGTAAAGCACGTTGGTGATTATTCATGGTATCAGTCTGTGATACCAGTCTAATTTGCTCAACGGTCTGGCAGTAGGGCGCTGCAGCGGCAGATTGCGGGAAATATCGGTATGGCAGGCAGCAAAAAGCCGACTGGACATCACTGCCAGTCGGCTTCTGTCATCCGTGCATCAATGCTTGAACATCACATGTCGCACACAGGTGTAGTCCTCCAGCCCGTACATCGACATATCCTTCCCGTACCCCGAATGCTTCTGCCCGCCATGGGGCATTTCGCTGACCAGCATGAAGTGGGTGTTCACCCAGGTGCAGCCGTAATGCAAGCGTGCAGCCAGGCGGTGGGCGCGGCCGCTGTCGCGGGTCCATACCGACGATGCCAGGCCGTACTCGGAGTCGTTGGCCCATTCCAGCGCCTGGGCCTCGTCGCTGAAGCGGGTCACCGACACCACCGGCCCGAACACTTCATGCCGGACGATCTCGTCATCCTGCAGCGTGTCGGCCAGCACGGTGGGTTCGAAGAAGAACCCGTCACCGGGCACGACCTTGCCGCCGGTAACCAGGCGGATATGCGGCTGGGCAATCGCACGCTGTACCAGCCCGGCGACCTTGTCGCGGTGCTGGGCGCTGATCAACGGGCCGAGTTCGGTGGCCGGATCGTTCTGCAGGCCGTGCTTGAGGCTGGCGACCGCCTCGCCCAGGCGTTCGACGAAGCGCTCGTAGATGCCGTCCTGCACGTACAGGCGGCAGGCGGCGGTGCAGTCCTGCCCGGCGTTGTAGAAGCCGAAGGTGCGGATGCCTTCGATAGCGGCATCGAGGTCGGCATCGTCGAACACGATCACCGGGGCCTTGCCGCCCAGCTCCATGTGCATGCGCTTCACGCTGTCGGCGGTGGCGCCGATGATGTGCGCGCCGGTGGGGATGGAGCCGGTCAGCGACACCATGCGCACCTTGGGGTGAGTGACCAGCGGGTTGCCGACGGTCTGGCCGCGGCCGAACAGGATATTGAGTACGCCGGGCGGCAGCAGGCCCTGAATCAGCTCACCCAGGTGCAGGGCGGTCAGTGGGGTCAGCTCCGAAGGTTTGATCACGACGGTGTTGCCGGCGGCCAACGCCGGGGCGATTTTCCATGCCAGCATCATCAGCGGGTAGTTCCACGGCGCGATGGACGCCACCACGCCCAGCGGGTCACGGCGGATCATCGAGGTGTGCCCGGGCAGGTATTCCCCCGCCGCCGAGCCGCCCAGGCAACGCGCCGCGCCGGCGAAGTAGCGGAACACGTCGGCGATGGCCGGGATCTCGTCGTTGAGCGCGGCAGCGTAAGGCTTGCCGCAGTTGTCCGACTCCAGCCTGGCCAGTGCCTCGCCGTGCTGTTCGATGACGTCGGCAATGGCCAACAGCGCGGTCGAGCGCTCTTTCGGCGTGGTCTGCGACCAGCCGTCGAACGCCTTGTCGGCCGCGCGCACAGCGCTGTCGACCTGGGCCTCGGTGGCTTCGGTGATCTGTGCCAGGGCCGTGCCCTTGGCCGGG
The DNA here is from genome assembly GCF_032621715.1 of Pseudomonas sp. zfem004. Lineage (NCBI taxonomy): Bacteria > Pseudomonadati > Pseudomonadota > Gammaproteobacteria > Pseudomonadales > Pseudomonadaceae > Pseudomonas > Pseudomonas sp. zfem004. The sequence goes on from NZ_JAVYJF010000005.1 coordinate 58,230, forward strand.
TCGAGCACGGTCCAGGCCGGGCCTTCGCCAGCGATGAGCTGGCCGTTGATCAGCATTCGGGTTTGCATCGGGGACTCCTCCAGGGTCATTTGCCGCTGCCCGCGACGCTTTCACCGCCACGGGTCAGGTAATAGGCGCCGAGGATCGGCAGCATGGTCACCAGCATCACCAGCATGGCGACCACGTTGGTCACCGGCACGTCGCGCGGGCGGCTGAGCTGGTTGAGCAGCCAGATCGGCAATGTGCGCTCGTTGCCGGCGGTGAAGGTGGTGACGATGATCTCGTCGAACGACAGGGCGAAGGCCAGCATGCCGCCGGCCAGCAACGCCGAGCCCAGGTTAGGCAGGATGATGTAGCGGAAGGTCTGCCAGCCGTCGGCGCCCAGGTCCATCGAGGCTTCGATCAGGCTCTGCGAAGTACGGCGCAGGCGGGCGATGACGTTGTTGTAGACGATCACCACGCAGAACGTGGCGTGGCCGACGACGATGGTGAACAGCCCAGGTTCTATCCCTAGGCGCTTGAACGCCGAAAGCAGGGCGATACCGGTGATGATGCCGGGCAGGGCGATCGGCAGGATCAGCATCAGCGAAATGCTTTCCTTGCCGAAAAAACTGCGCCGGTACAACGCCGCCGAAGCCAGGGTGCCAAGGACCAGGGCGATCAGCGTGGCCAGGCAGGCCACCTGCAATGACAGCTTGATCGCTTCGAGCACGTCGGGGCGGGCGAGGGCCACGGCGAACCACTTCAACGTGAAGCCCTTGGGCGGGAAGCTGAACGCCGCGTCTTCGGTGTTGAAGGCATAGAGCAGGATGATCAGGATCGGGAAGTGCAGGAACGCCAGCCCGCCCCAGGCCGCCAGGCGCAGGCCCGTCGAGGCTTGTTCAGAGTGCATCGAAGGCCCCCAGGCGTTTGACGATGGACAGGTACACCGCGATCAGCACGATCGGCACCAGGGTAAAGGCCGCCGCCATGGGCATGTTGCCGATCGCGCCTTGCTGGGCATACACCATGCTGCCGATGAAATAGCCGGGCGGGCCGACCAGTTGCGGCACGATGAAGTCGCCCAGGGTCAGCGAGAAGGTGAAGATCGAACCGGCGGCGATGCCCGGCACCGACAGCGGCAGGATCACCTGAATGAACGTCTGCCGGGGTTTGGCGCCGAGGTCGGCCGAGGCTTGCAGCAGGGACGGCGGCAGGCGCTCCAGTGCGGCCTGGATCGGCAGGATCATGAAGGGCAGCCAGATGTAGACGAACACCAGAAAGCGCCCCAGGTGCGAGGTCGACAGGGTGCTGCCGCCGACGCCCGGGATATCCAGTACCAGCTGCAACAGCGGCTGCAGGTGCAGTTGCTGGATGAACCACTGGGCCACGCCGCCCTTGGCCAGCAGCAGGGTCCAGGCGTAGGTCTTGACGATGTAGCTGGCCCACATCGGCATCATCACCGCGATATAGAAGAACGCCTTGGTGCGGCCGGTGGTATAGCGCGCCATGTAGTAAGCGATGGGGAAGGCCAGCACGGCGCTGGCCAGCGACACCGCCACGGCCATGCTCAGGGTGCGCAGGATGATGTCGAAGTTGGCCGGGTTGAACAGCGCGGCGAAGTTGGCCAGGGTCAGGTCCGGCGTCACCGCCATGGTGAAGTCGTCGAAGGTGTAGAAACCCTGCCACAACAGGTTCAGCAACGAGCCCAGGTAGATCGCGCCGAACCACAGCAACGGCGGGATCAGCAGCATCAGCAGGTACAGGTTGGGGCGCCGGTACAGCAGGTCGCTCAGGCGCCGTAGCGGCGTGATGCCCGCTGCTTTTTCAGCGGCCAGGCTCATGGCTGGGTTTCCCGCAATGCGGTCATCGCCTCACGGGGCCAGCTGGCCTGCACGCGCTGGCCGGCCTGCCACTGGTGCGCCTGGGCCTGCCAGCGGTCGTTGGCCTGGCTGACGGCGAGCAGTTGGCCGCCGTCCAGCTTCACCTCGAAACGGGTGGCGCTGCCCTGGTACTGGATATCGTGCAGCACACCGCCGACCTGTACGTCGCCGCTGGCGGGCTGGCCGTCGAGGCGGATGTGCTCGGGGCGGATGGAGAAGGGCGATGCGCTGCCATTGAGCTGTTGCGCCAGTTCCCCGCGCAGCACGTTGGAGGTGCCGACGAACTCGGCGACGAAGGTGGTCGCCGGCTGCATGTACAGGTTGCGGGGCGTGTCGACCTGTTCGATGCGCCCGCGGTTGAACACGGCCACCCGGTCGGACATCGACAAGGCCTCGGTCTGGTCGTGGGTGACGAAGATGAAGGTGATGCCCAGCTGGCGCTGCAGCTTTTTCAGCTCGCCCTGCATCTGCTCGCGCAACTTGAGGTCGAGGGCGCCGAGCGGTTCATCGAGCAGCAGCACCCGTGGCCGGTTGACCAGGGCGCGGGCCAGGGCGACGCGCTGGCGCTGGCCGCCGGACAACTGCGCCGGCTTGCGTGTGCCGTAGCCGTCCAGGGCGACCATGGCCAGCGCCTCGTCGGCACGGGCATGGCGTTCGGCCTTGGCCACGCCTTTGACCTTAAGGCCATAAGCGACGTTGTCGCGCACGTTCATGTGCGGGAACAGTGCGTAGTCCTGGAACACGGTGTTGACGTCACGCTGATAGGGCGGCAGCCCGGCGGCTTCGCTGCCATGGATACGGATCGAGCCGCTGCTGGGTTGCTCGAAGCCGGCGATCAGGCGCAGGCAGGTGGTCTTGCCCGAGCCCGAGGGGCCGAGCATGGAGAAGAACTCGCCGTCCTCGATGTCGATGCTGACCTGGTCGACGGCCTTGACCTCGCCGAAGGTGCGGGAAACCTGGGTGAACTGTACGGCTAGGGGCATGCTGGGGCTCCACTAGGTTAATGCTGATCGCGGGGCAAGCCCGCTCCCACGGGAATCAGTGTGGGAGCGGGCTTGCCCCGCGATGGCCCTTACCGCCCGCCCATGATCGCGATGTAGTCCTGGGTCCAGCGGCTATAGGGCACGAACTTGCCGCCCTCGGCCTGCGGGGTTTTCCAGAAGGCGATCTTGTCGAAGTTGTCGAAGCCATTGGTCTTGCAGCCCTCGGCCCCCAGCAATTCGCTGCCGGTACAGGCCGCCGGCACCGCCGGCAACGAGCCGAACCAGGCCGCCACGTCGCCCTGCACCTTGGGCTGCAGCGACCAGTCCATCCATTTGTAGGCGCAATTGGGGTGCTTGGCCTCGCTGTGCAGCATGGTGGTGTCGGCCCAGCCGGTGGCGCCTTCCTTCGGCACCACCGAGGCCACCGGCTGCTTGTCGGCCTGCAGCCCGTTGACCATGTAGCCCCACGAACTGGTGGCGGCCACGCCCTCGTTCTTCACGTCGCTCATCTGCACGGTCGCATCGTGCCAGTAGCGGTGGATCAGCGGCTGCTGCTGGCGCAGCAGGTCGAGTACCGCCTTGTACTGCGCCTCGGTGAGTTCGTAGGGGTTCTGGATGCCCAGCTCAGGCTTGGCGGACTTGAGATAGAGCGCCGCGTCGGCGATGTAGATCGGCCCGTCGTAAGCCTGCACGCGGCCCTTGTTGGGTTTGCCGTCGGGCAAGTTCTGCGGTTCGAACACCACGCTCCAGCTGGTGGGGGGCTGCTTGAACACATTGGTGTTGTACAGCAGCACGTTCGGGCCCCACTGGTAGGGCGTGCCGTACACCTGGTCCTTGACCACGTACCAGGCGCCGTTGTGCAGGCGCGGGTCGAGGTTCTTCCAGTTGGGAATCAGCGCGGTGTTGATCGGCTGCACCCGCTTGCCGGCGATCAGCCGCAGCGAAGCGTCCCCCGAGGCGGTAACCAGGTCATAGCCGCCCTTGGTCATCAGGCTGACCATCTCGTCGGAGGTGGCGGCGGTCTTCACGCTGACCTTGCAGCCGGTTTCTTTCTCGAAGCCGGTGACCCAGTCGTAGGCCTTGTCGCTTTCACCGCGTTCGATGTAGCCGGGCCAGGCGATGATGTCCAGTTGTCCCTCGCCGGCACCGAGCTTCTGGGGCAGCCCGGCGGCCTGGGCGCCGGCACTGGCGAGCAGGGCACCGAGCAAAACGGTCTTGTGCACTGACATGTTGTTCCCTCTTGTTGGCAATTGTGATCGGGGCAGACGTCAAGCGAAGCGGCGGTCAGATGGCTGACTGCTTATGATTTTTAGCGACTGAGTCGAGTCTAGATCGCTTTTATCGATCACTGATGCAACATCCGGAAGCATTTGCACAGGTGGAGAAACCCGTGCGCCGTCCTACTCTGGTGGCCACTTTTTCGTACCCGTGGAGGCGCACCAGATGAATACCCGAGGTCTGCTCGACCAACTGCTCAAGTCCGGCCAGGACCTGCTCAACAACCAGGCTGGCAAAAGCGCCGGGCACAAGCCAGCAGGCAGCGGCGGGCTGGGCAGCCTGCTATCCGGTGCCGGCGGTGGTGCCTTGGCGGCTGGCGCCATGGGTTTGCTGCTGGGTAACAAGAAGGCCCGCAAATATGGCGGCAAGGCGCTCACCTACGGTGGCCTGGCCGCGCTCGGGGTGCTGGCCTACAAGGCTTATGGCAACTGGCAGGCGCGCCAGGGTGCAGGCGACCAGCCGCCACAGACGCTGGACCGCCTGCCCCCGGCCCAGGCCGAGCAGCACAGCCAGGCGGTGCTGCGGGCACTGGTGGCGGCGGCCAAGTCCGACGGCCATATCGACGAGCGCGAGCGGGCACTGATCGAAGGCGAGTTCACCCGCCTGGACAGCGACCGCGAGCTGCAGCACTGGCTGCACGCCGAGCTGAACAAGCCGCTGGACCCTGCCGAGGTGGCCCGCGCCGCGCAAACCCCGGAAATGGCCGCCGAGATGTACCTGGCCAGCGTGATGATGGTCGACCAGGAGAACTTCATGGAGCGCGCCTACCTCGACGAACTGGCGCGTCAGTTGCGCCTGGACCCGGCCTTGCGCCAGGAGTTGGAGAGTCAGGTCAGGCTTGCCGCTGGCCAGTGAACGGGCAAATGGCCACATCAATAGGCAAGGAGGCCTGAATACAGCAGCATTCAGCCGCAAATGCGTAAGACGCCTGGGCTATACTTCGGCGATTTTTCCCGCTCGTATCGAATTCCTGAGGGCTGAATGTTGAAGAACTGGACCTTGCGCCAACGGATCCTGGCAAGTTTCGCCGTGATCATCGCCATCATGCTGCTGATGATCGTGGCCGCCTATTCGCGGCTGGTGGCGATCGAGTCCAGCGAGGAAGCGGTGGGGTCCGACAGCATTCCCGGCGTCTATTACAGCTCGATGATTCGCAGTGCCTGGGTCGACAGCTACGTCAACAGCCAGCAGTTGGTGGGGCTGTCGAACCACCGCGAAATCACCTCGGCCGACATGGAGCTGTTCAAGAGCTTCGATGACCGCCTCAAGCAGCACATGGCCAGCTACCAGGCCACCATTCGCGACCCCGCCGACCAGGCCGCCTTCGACGACTTCACCCGCCTCGAGGAGGGCTACGTGAAGATCGTCGACCAGGTGCTGGAGGCCTACCGGCAAAAGAACTACGTCGAGGCCCAGCGCCTGATCGCCGAAGTGCTCACCCCGGCCTGGGTGGATGGACGCAAGCACCTGAACGGGGTGATCGAGCGCAACCGTGAATCGGCCGATGCCGCCACCAACGACATCGTCAGCGCCGTGAACACCGCCAAGGGCAGCATGATCGTCTCGCTGCTGCTGGCGATCGTCGCCGCCGGTATCTGCGGCCTGCTCCTGATGCGCGCGATCACCGCGCCCATGCAACGCATCGTGCATGCCCTCGACCGCCTGCGTTCGGGTGACCTGAGCATGCGCCTGAGCCTGGACCGCAAGGACGAATTCGGCGCCATCGAAGGCGGCTTCAACGAAATGGCCGAATCGCTGGCCGGCCTGGTGTCGCAGGCCCAGCGCTCGTCGGTGCAGGTGACCACCTCGGTTACCGAAATTGCCGCCACCTCCAAGCAGCAGCAGGCCACCGCCACCGAAACCGCCGCCACCACCACCGAGATCGGCGCCACCTCGCGCGAGATCGCCGCCACCTCCCGTGACCTGGTGCGCACCATGACCGAAGTCACCTCGTCGGCCGACCAGGCCTCGAGCCTGGCCGGCGCCGGCCAGCAGGGCCTGGCGCGCATGGAAGAGACCATGCACCAGGTGATGGGCGCCGCTGATCTGGTCAACGCCAAGCTGGCGATCCTCAACGAGAAAGCCAGCAACATCACCCAGATGGTGGTGACCATCGTCAAGGTCGCCGACCAGACCAACCTGCTGTCGCTCAACGCCGCCATCGAAGCGGAAAAGGCCGGCGAGTACGGCCGTGGCTTCGCCGTGGTGGCCACTGAAGTGCGCCGCCTGGCCGACCAGACCGCCGTGGCCACCTACGACATCGAGCAGATGGTGCGCGAGATCCAGTCGGCGGTGTCGGCCGGGGTAATGGGCATGGACAAGTTCTCCGAAGAGGTGCGCCGCGGCATGTTCGAGGTGCAGCAGGTGGGCGAACAGCTCAGCCAGATCATCAACCAGGTGCAGGCCCTGGCACCGCGTGTGCTGATGGTCAACGAAGGCATGCAGGCCCAGGCCACCGGCGCCGAACAGATCAACCAGGCCCTGGCCCAGCTCAGCGACGCCAGCACCCAGACCGTGGAATCGCTGCGCCAGGCCAGCTTCGCCATCGACGAGCTGAGCCAGGTGGCCGCCGGGCTGCGTGGCGGTGTATCGCGTTTCAAAGTCTGACGCCGATGACCGACCTGTCCCCCCGTGAGGACCGCGCGGCCACCGCCAAGGGCGCGCTGTACCTGCAGTTCCGCATCGCCGCGCAGCGCTTCGCCCTGGACGTGCGCGAAGTGATCGAAGTACTGCCGCGTCGCCCGCTCAAGCCCATTGCCCAGGCCCCGGCCTGGGTGGTCGGCGTGCTCGCCCACCGTGGCGCGCTGGTGCCGGTGATCGATGTGTCTGCCTTGAGCTTCGGCGCTCCGGCCGTCTCGCGCGGCAGCACCCGCCTGGTGCTGGTGCACTACCGTGGCGACCCGCAGCGCCCCGAGCTGCAGCTGGGGCTGATCCTGGAGCAGGCCACCGAGACCCTGCGTTGCCGGCCCGAGGAGTTCCAGCCCTATGGCCTGGACAACGCCGAGGCCCCTTACCTGGGGCCGGTGCGCCAGGACGCGCAAGGGTTGGTGCAGCGTATTTGCGTCGACGACCTGCTGCCGGCCACGGTCCGCCAGTTGTTGTACCCCAGCGAAGCCGGGCAGGTGCCGACATGACCGGGCAACGGTTCTTCCGCTTCCTGCAGGAGCGTATCGGCCTGGACGTGGAGTCGGTCGGGGCGCCGATGATCGAGCGGGCCTTGCGCCAGCGCTGCGTTGCCCTGCAGGCCACCGACCTGGACGATTACTGGCTGCGCCTGCAACAGTCCACGGCCGAGCAGCAGGCCCTGATCGAGGCGGTCATCGTCCCCGAAACCTGGTTCTTCCGTTACCCCGAGTCCTTTACCGCGCTGGTGGACCTGGCCCACAAGCGCGTGGCCGAACTGGCCGGTGCCCGGCCGTTGCGCATCCTCAGCCTGCCGTGTTCGACCGGTGAAGAGCCCTATTCCATCACCATGGCACTGCTCGATGGCGGGGTCGCGGCGCAAGCCTTCGCTGTCGATGGTATCGACATCAGCCCCAATTCGGTGGCCAAGGCCGAGCAGGCGTTGTACGGGCGCAACTCGTTCCGTGGCAGCGAACTGGCCTTCCGCGAGCGGCATTTCGACGAAACCGCCGAGGCCCACCAGCTCAACGAGCGGGTGCGCCGGCAGGTCAGCCTGAAAGTCGGCAACGTGCTGGATCCGGCGCTCAAGGCCCGTGACGGCCAGTACGACTTCGTGTTCTGCCGCAACCTGTTGATCTATTTCGATGTGCCCACCCAGCAACGGGTGTTCGAGGTGCTCAAGCAGCTTACCCACGCCCAGGGCGTGCTGTTCATCGGCCCGGCCGAGGGCAGCCTGCTGGCGCGCTTGGGCATGCGGCCTCTGGGGATCCCTCAGTCGTTCGCCTATGTGCGTCAGACAGACCCCGTGCCGGCCCCAGCGGACAAACCCTTGCCGGCCATGCGCCCGTTGGCGCCGCCATTGCCCAAGGTGGTCACGCTGCCCCAGCGCCCGGCAAGACCGTTGATGGCCCCCCCAGTGGCTGCCGAGCCGCGTGAAAACGAAGCGCAACTGCTGGCCGCCATCGCCCGGCACGCCAACGCCGGCGACAGCCAACAAGCCCGCAGCGACTGCGAGCGCTACCTGCGCCAGTTCGAACCCAAGGCGCAGGTCTACTACTGGCTGGGGTTGCTCAGCGATACCGAGGGCGATGCCACGCAGGCCATCACCCATTACCGCAAGGCGTTGTACCTGCAGCCCCAGCACCCGGAGGCGCTGATGCACCTGGCTGCCCTGCTGGCCTCGCAAGGTGACGAGGCGGGCGCCCGACGCCTGCAGGAGCGCGCGGCGCGGGCCGGCCGGGAGGCTGAACGATGAGCGCGGGATACGACATGCAACTGATCGCCCATGACGATGGTCAGGCCATCGACGATTGCTGGAACCGCATTGGCGTGCACGGCGACAAGCAGTGCCCGCTGCTGGAGCGGCACATCCACTGTCGCAATTGCGAGGTGCATGCGGCGGCAGCCACGCGCTTGCTGGATCGCTACGCGCAGGTGCTCGACGAACAGGACGAAACACTGCCGCCGGCCGAGTGCGCAGTCGGTCGCTCCATGCTGCTGTTCCGGCTGGGTGAGGAATGGCTGGCGCTGGCCACGGCCTGCCTCGCCGAAATCGCCCCGCTGCAGCCGGTGCATTCGTTGCCGCATCAACGCTCGCGGGTACTGCAAGGGGTGGCCAACGTGCGCGGTGCGCTGGTGCCGTGCCTGTCGCTGGCGGACCTGCTGAACGTGCCGGGCGAGGCCAGCATCGAGCGCAGTGGGCGGGTCATGCCGCGCATGCTGATCCTGGCGGCCGAAGGCGGCCCGGTGGTGGTGCCGGTGGCGGAGATCGATGGCATCCACCGGCTGGACCCTGGGCACCTGCAGGAGGGCAGCGATACCGCCCACTTCACTGCTGCGGTGCTGCAGTGGCGGGGCCGCAGCGTGCGGGTCCTGGATGAACAACACCTTCTGCAAGCCGTGAAGCGGAGCCTGTCATGACCCCGGAGCAAATGCGCGACGCTTCCTTGCTGGAGCTGTTCAGCCTGGAAGCCGAAGCCCAGACCCAGGTGCTCAGTGCCGGCCTGATGGCACTGGAGCGCAACCCCGGCCAGCCTGACCAGCTCGAGGCCTGCATGCGTGCGGCCCACTCGCTCAAGGGCGCGGCGCGGATCGTCGGCATCGATGCCGGCGTCAGCGTCGCCCACGTGATGGAAGACTGCCTGGTGGCCGCCCAGGAGGGCCGCCTGCTGCTGCGCCCGGAGCATATCGACGCGCTGCTGCAAGGTACTGACCTGCTGATGCGCATCGCCACGCCGGGCGACCCGGCAGGCGAAGGCCTGGTGCCGGTGTTCCTCGCCCAGATGGCCGGGCTGCTGGATTCGCCGCCGTTGGCCACCCAGGTGGCGCCGCCGTTGCCGGCTGCAACGCCGCCAGCCATGGTCGCGCCGCCGCCGGCCATGGAGCCTGAGCCAGAACCGATCGTCGAGGCCGAAGCCGAGCCGGTTGTCCGGCCGAGGGCCGGCAAGCGTGGTGGCGAGGGTGGCGAGCGCGTGCTGCGGGTCACGGCCGATCGGCTCAACAGTTTGCTCGACCTGTCGAGCAAGTCGTTGGTCGAAACCCAGCGCCTTAAGCCTTATCTCGCCACCTTGCAGCGCCTCAAGCGCATGCACGGCCAGGGCATGCGCGCTCTGGACGGGCTGAAGGCGCAGCTCGAAGACAGCGGCCAGGGTCCGGAAGTGCTCGACGCCCTGGCCCAGACCCAGCAACTGCTGGCCGAAACCCAGCAGATCCTGCTGCAGCAGGCTGCCGACCTCGACGAATTCGGCTGGCAGGCCAGCCAGCGCGCCCAGTTGCTGTACGACACCGCGCTGGCCTGCCGCATGCGCCCGTTCGCCGATGTGCTGACCGGTCAGAGCCGCATGGTGCGCGACCTGGGGCGCTCCTTGGGTAAACCGGTGCGGCTGCTGGTCGAAGGCGAGAAGACCCAGGTCGATCGCGACGTGCTGGAAAAGCTCGAAGCGCCGCTGACCCATCTGCTGCGCAACGCCGTCGACCATGGCATCGAGCTGCCCGAAAGGCGCCTGCTGGCCGGCAAGCCCGACGAAGGCACGGTGCGCCTGCGCGCCTCGCACCAGGCCGGGCTGCTGATTCTGGAACTGACCGATGATGGCGCCGGCATCGACCTTGAGCGCTTGCGCCGCAGCATCGTCGAGCGCGCGCTGTCGCCGGCCGAAACCGTGGCGCAGATGAGCGAAGCCGAGCTGCTCACCTTCCTCTTCCTGCCCGGCTTCAGCCTGCGCGATACGGTCACCGAAGTGTCCGGGCGCGGGGTTGGCCTGGATGCGGTGCAGCACATGGTCCGCGAGCTGCGCGGTTCGATCGAGCTGACCCAGGTGGCGGGGCAGGGGTGCTGCTTCCACCTGGAGGTGCCGCTGACCCTGTCGGTGGTGCGCAGCCTGGTGGTCGAGGTGGGCGGCGAGGCCTATGCCTTCCCGTTGGCGCATATCGAGCGCACCCTCGATGTGCCGGCCGAAAGCATCGTGCAGATCGAAGGGCGCCAGCATTTCTGGCACGAGGATCGGCATATCGGCCTGGTCGCCGCCAGCCAGTTGCTCAACCGGCCGGCGGCACAGGACGCGGGCCAGAATCTGCGGGTGGTGGTGATTCGCGAGCGCGACCAGCTTTACGGCGTGGCCGTCGAGCGCCTGATCGGCGAGCGGGTGCTGGTAGTGATGCCCCTCGATCCGCGGCTGGGCAAGGTCCAGGACATTTCGGCCGGCGCCCTGCTGGACGATGGCTCGGTGGTGCTGATCATCGATGTCGAGGACCTGCTGCGCTCGGTGGACAAGCTGCTCAGCACCGGCCGCCTGGAGCGCATCGAACGTGGCGGCCAGCACGGCCGGGGCATTGCGCGCCGGCGTGTGCTGGTGGTCGATGACTCGCTCACCGTGCGCGAACTGCAACGCAAGCTGCTCGGCAACCGTGGCTACGAAGTGGCCGTGGCGGTGGATGGCATGGATGGGTGGAACGCCCTGCGCAGCGATGACTTCGACCTGTTGATCACCGACATCGACATGCCGCGCATGGACGGTATCGAGCTGGTCACCCTGGTGCGTCGCGACCAGCGCCTGCAATCGCTGCCGGTCATGGTGGTGTCGTACAAGGACCGGGAAGAAGACCGGCGTCGTGGACTTGATGCCGGCGCCGACTATTATCTGGCCAAGGCCAGCTTCCATGACGATGCGTTGCTGGACGCCGTAGAGGAGCTGATCGGAGGTGCCCAGGGATGAAGATCGCCATCGTCAATGACATGCCCATGGCTGTGGAGGCCCTGCGCCGGGCGCTGGCCTTCGAGCCGGCGCATGAGGTGGTGTGGGTCGCCGGCAACGGCGCCGAGGCGGTGCAACGCTGTACCGAACAGCTCCCGGACCTGATCCTGATGGACCTGATCATGCCGGTGATGGACGGTGTCGAGGCGACCCGGCGGATCATGGCCGAGACCCCGTGCGCCATCGTCATCGTCACGGTCGACCGCAAGCAGAACGTGCACCGGGTATTCGAAGCCATGGGCCATGGGGCCCTGGACGTGGTCGACACGCCGGCACTGGGCGCGGGCGATGCCCGTGAGGCGGCGGCGCCGCTGTTGCGCAAGATCCTCAATATCGGTTGGCTGATCGGCCAGCAGCGGCCCAGCGCCCCGCAGCCGGTGCGTACCCCCTTGCGGGAGGCGTCCCAGCGCCGTGGCCTGGTGGCCATCGGCTCGTCGGCTGGCGGGCCGGCGGCACTGGAAGTGTTGCTCAAGGGGCTGCCGAAGGCCTTCCCGGCGGCCATCGTGCTGGTCCAGCACGTCGACCAGGTATTCGCCGGCGGCATGGCCGAATGGCTCAGCACGGCGAGCGGCCAGGCGGTCCGCCTGGCCCGCGAAGGCGAGCCACCGCAGCCGGGGCAGGTCCTTCTGGCCGGCACCAACCACCATATCCGCCTGCTGCACAACGGCCAGTTGGCCTACACTGCCGAGCCGGTCAATGAAATCTACCGGCCTTCGATCGACGTGTTCTTCGAAAGCGTGGCGCGCTACTGGTCGGGCGACGCGGTGGGCGTGCTGCTCACCGGCATGGGACGCGATGGCGCCCAGGGCCTGAAGCTGATGCGTCAGCAGGGTTTTCTGACCATTGCCCAAGACCAGCAGAGCAGTGCGGTATACGGCATGCCAAAGGCCGCTGCGGCCATCGACGCCGCAGTGGAAATCCGCCCGCTGGAACGCATCGCCGGGCGACTGACGGAACTCTTTTCGAAATGACGACAAGTATTGAGGCGCGCCGCCTGGCGGGCCGTGACCGGGTGACCAGCAATGAATGATCTACCGATCGAAGGTTTCACGACCATCAACGAAGGCGCGGCGATGGTCCTGCTGGTGGACGATCAGGCAATGATCGGCGAAGCGGTGCGCCGTGGCCTGGCCCATGAAGAGAACATCGACTTCCATTTCTGCGCCGACCCGCACCAGGCGGTGGCCCAGGCCATGCGGATCAAGCCCACGGTAATCCTCCAGGACCTGATCATGCCGGGCCTCGACGGCCTGACCCTGGTGCGCGAGTACCGCAACAACCCGGCCACCCAGGACATCCCGATCATCGTCCTGTCGACCAAGGAAGACCCGCTGGTCAAGAGCGCGGCCTTCGCTGCCGGGGCCAACGACTACCTGGTGAAGCTGCCCGACACCATCGAGCTGGTGGCACGTATCCGCTACCACTCGCGCTCGTACCTGACGTTGCTGCAGCGCGACGAGGCCTACCGCGCCCTGCGCGTGAGCCAGCAGCAGTTGCTTGACACCAACCTGATGCTGCAGCGGCTGATGAACTCCGACGGCCTGACCGGGCTGTCCAACCGCCGCCACTTCGACGAGTACCTTGAGCTGGAGTGGCGCCGGGCCATTCGTGAGCAGCAGCAACTGTCGCTGCTGATGATCGATGTCGACTACTTCAAGGCGTTCAACGACAGTTTCGGCCACCTGGCCGGTGATGAGGCCTTGCGCCAGGTGGCGGAAGCCATTCGTGGTTGCTGCTCGAGGCCCAGTGACCTGCCGGCGCGTTACGGTGGCGAAGAGTTCGCCCTGGTGCTGCCCAATACCTCTCCAGGCGGGGCGCGGTTGATTGCCGAGAAGTTGCGACAGACCATCATGGGCTTGAACATTGCCCACACGGTGCCCGAGCACGGCTCGCACTTGACCGTAAGCATCGGCCTGGCCACCCAGACGCCGGCCGTTGGCAGCCATTGCCGGCAGCTGATATCGGCGGCGGACAAGGGGCTGTACCAGGCCAAGAACAACGGCCGTAACCAGGTGGGCATTGCCTGAACGCGACACTTCACGCTGACGCCATCCCTTGTAGGAGCGGCCTTGTGTCGCGATGGGCCGCGTAGCGGCCCCCGATTTTTGCCGATCACACAGAGATCGCCGGGGCTGCTTTGCAGCCCTTTCGCGACACAAGGCCGCTCCTACAGGGCCAGCATGGCCGATTGCGGCGCCTGCCCGGCGGGTCTGCCGTCATGGCGCGGACTCGGTTATACTCGCGGGCTTTTCACCGAATTCGCACGAGAGCTGCCCGCCCATGGAAATCCAACCGATCCTGAACACCATCAAGGACCTCACCGAGCGTTCCCAGTCTATTCGGGGGTATCTTTGACTACGATCACAAGCATGATCGTCTGGTCGAAGTAAACCGCGAGCTGGAAGACGCCTCCGTCTGGAACAAGCCCGAGTACGCGCAGGCACTGGGCCGCGAGCGCGCCATGCTGGCGCAGGTCGTCGAGACCCTGGACAAACTGTCCAACGGCCTGGGCGACTGCAAGGACCTGCTCGACATGGCCGTCGAGGAAGGTGACGAAGGCGCCGTCAGCGATGTCGTGACCGAGCTGCAAGGGCTGGAGGAATCCCTCGCCCTGCTCGAGTTCCGTCGCATGTTCAGCGGTGAGATGGACCCGAACAACGCCTACCTGGACATCCAGGCCGGCTCCGGCGGTACCGAGGCCCAGGACTGGGCCAACATCCTGCTGCGCATGTACCTGCGCTGGGCCGACAAGCGCGGTTTCGATGCCACCATCATCGAGCTGTCCGAAGGTGAAGTCGCCGGCATCAAGGGCGCCACCGTGCACATCAAGGGCGAGTATGCCTTCGGCTGGCTGCGCACCGAGATCGGCGTGCACCGCCTGGTGCGCAAGAGCCCGTTCGACTCCGGCGCCCGTCGCCACACCTCGTTCTCGGCGGTATTCGTCTCGCCCGAGATCGACGACAAGGTCGAGATCGAGATCAACCCGTCCGACCTGCGCATCGATACCTACCGCTCCTCTGGCGCCGGTGGCCAGCACGTCAACACCACCGACTCGGCGGTGCGTATCACCCACGTGCCGACCAACACCGTGGTGGCCTGCCAGAACGAACGTTCCCAGCACGCCAACAAGGATACCGCCATGAAAATGCTGCGGGCCAAGTTGTACGAGCTGGAAATGCAGAAACGCAACGCCGCCTCGCAGGCCCTGGAAGACAGCAAGTCGGACATCGGCTGGGGTCACCAGATCCGCTCCTATGTACTCGATGACTCGCGTATCAAGGACCTGCGTACCGGCGTAGAGCGCAGCGACTGCCAGAAGGTGCTCGACGGCGACCTCGACGAGTACCTGGAAGCGAGCCTCAAGCAGGGGCTGTAAGCATCCAAGCGGCGGCAAACCCGTGGGAGCGGGCTTGCCCCGCGATCCCTCACCCGCGTGAGGCAACGAATACCTGATGGAAAGAATGACGACATGAGCGACCTCAAGACCGAATCGCAAGACCTGCAACAGGAAGAAAACGCCCTGATCGCGCTGCGCAAGGAAAAGCTTGCCGCCGAGCGCGCCAAGGGCAACGCCTTCCCCAACGACTTCCGTCGCGACAGCTACTGCAACGACCTGCAGAAACAGTACGCGGACAAGACCAAGGAAGAGCTGGAAGCAGCCGCGATCCCGGTCAAGGTGGCTGGCCGCATCATGCTCAACCGTGGCTCGTTCATGGTTATCCAGGACATGACCGGTCGCATCCAGGTCTACGTCAACCGCAAGACCCTGTCCGAAGACACCCTGGCCGCGGTCAAGACCTGGGACCTGGGCGACATCATCAGCGCCGAAGGCACCTTGGCCCGTTCCGGCAAGGGCGACCTGTACGTCGAAATGACCAACGTGCGCCTGCTGACCAAGTCGCTGCGCCCGCTGCCGGACAAGCACCACGGCCTGACCGACACCGAGCAGCGCTATCGCCAGCGCTACGTCGACCTGATGGTCAACGAGGAAACCCGCCACACCTTCCGTGTGCGCTCACAGGTGATCTCGCACATCCGCAAGTTCCTCATCGAGCGTGACTTCCTCGAAGTCGAAACGCCGATGCTGCAGACCATCCCCGGCGGCGCCGCGGCCAAGCCGTTCGAAACCCACCACAACGCGCTGGACATGGCCATGTTCCTGCGTATTGCCCCGGAGCTGTACCTCAAGCGCCTGGTGGTCGGTGGTTTCGAGAAAGTCTTCGAGATCAACCGCAACTTCCGTAACGAAGGCGTTTCGACCCGGCACAACCCCGAGTTCACCATGCTCGAGTTCTACCAGGCCTACGCCGACTACAACGACAACATGGACCTCACCGAAGAGCTGTTCCGCGAGCTGGCGCAGCTGGTGCTGGGCACTACCGACGTGCCTTACGGCGACAAGGTGTTCCACTTCGGCGAGCCGTTCGTGCGCCTGTCGGTGTTCGACTCGATCCTCAAGTACAACCCTGAGCTGACCGCTGCCGACCTGCAGGATGTCGACCGCGCCCGCGACATCGCCAAGAAGGCCGGTGCCAAGGTGCTGGGCCACGAGGGCCTGGGCAAGCTGCAGGTGATGATTTTCGAAGAGCTGGTGGAGCACAAGCTGGAGCAGCCGCACTTCATCACCGAGTACCCGTTCGAAGTGTCGCCACTGGCCCGTCGCAACGACGACAACCCATCCGTGACCGACCGCTTCGAGCTGTTCATCGGTGGCCGCGAGATCGCCAACGCCTACTCCGAGCTCAACGACGCCGAAGACCAGGCCGAGCGCTTCCTGGCCCAGGTGGCCGAGAAAGACGCCGGTGACGACGAAGCCATGCACTACGATGCAGACTTCGTTCGCGCCCTGGAGTACGGCATGCCGCCGACCGCTGGTGAAGGCATCGGTATCGACCGCCTGGTCATGCTGCTGACCAACTCGCCGTCGATCCGCGACGTGATCCTGTTCCCGCACATGCGTCCGCAGGCCTGAGTGTCCTGAACAAGCCGCCTTTCGAGGCGGCTTTTTCATGCCTGAAGCTTTATGTCGTCAGTGCCGGCCTCTTCGCGGGGCAAGCCCGCTCCCACCACCACAACCCTCAGGCCCAGTGGTGTAACGTGGGAGCGAGCTTGCCCCGCGATGAGGCCGGTACAGGCAACCCATTGTTCATGAGGTAAACCAGAGTGACTCCCGCAATGGCCCCACAAGGCGCCGCCGGCATCGCCACCGCCGTCGCCGAAAGCGTGCAGTACCAAGGGCGCAAGACCGCCCGCCAGGGCAGCGAGCAGCGCCGCCAGCAGATCCTCGACGCCGCCATGCGCATCGTCGTGCGCGACGGTGTGCGCGGTGTGCGTCACCGTGCCGTGGCCGCCGAGGCCGGCGTGCCGCTGTCGGCCACCACTTACTACTTCAAGGACATCCAGGACCTGCTGGCCGATACCTTCGCCCAGTACGTCGAGCGCAGCGCCGCCTATATGGCCAAGCTCTGGGCCAACACCGAAGGCGTGCTGCGCCAGTTGCTCGCCCAGGGCGATGGCAGCCCGCAGGCGCGGGCGCGCCTGGCCGACGAGGTGGCGCGCATGACCGCCGACTACGTGACCCGCCAACTGCACAACCGTCGCGACTTCCTCATGGCCGAGCAGGCCTTCCGCCAGGAAGCGCTGCTGTGCCCGCGCCTGGCCGAACTGGTGTGCGCCCATGAGCAGATCCTGCTGCACGGCGCGCGGCAGATGCTCCAGGTGGTCGGCTCGCGCCAGCCTGAGCAGGATGCGCAGATGTTGACGGCGATAATCGAGCAGATGGAATATCAGGGCCTGCTCAAGGACGCGAATGCGCAGGCCGATGAGCAGATGCTCGCTATCCTTGTCCGATACCTGCAGATGGTGCTGGCTTCGGCTTGAGCTGCGCACGAATTCTCAAGGAGAACCCGATGAAAGCCTGGCGTGTGGTGTTGTTGACCTTGTCATTCCTCTTGCTGGGCGGTTGTCTGGTGGCCTTCCATGAACCGCTGCCGAGCAATCAGGCAGCGCCCAAGGCCCTGCTCGGCAAGTGGAGCAGCAAGGACGCCTGGGGTGAGCCACTGAAACTCACGATCAGCCGCAGCGGCGGCGATGCCTACAAGGCGGTGGCGACCGCCAAGGGCAAGGCCCCTGAAGAGTACGTGTTCACGGTGTCGCGCCATGGCAACCGCTGGTACATGTCGGCCGGTGTGCCCAAGCGGCTGGGGGGCAACTTCCTGATTGGCGGATTCGATATCGTCGAAGGCAAGGAACTGGTGGTCTACAACCTCGATGTCGAGCAGGTGCAGCAGGCCGTCGACAAGAAGGAACTGAGTGGGCGAAGCATCGAAGTCCCCGAAGAGAATGGCGAGGGTGTGTTGATCGACAGCCCGTCGGCGCGTGTGCTGGCGTACCTGGACGATCCGGCCAACTCCGACCTGTTCGTCGAGGTGGCGCGCTTCCAGCGCTCCGGCAAATAGAGCTACCGTACCGGCCTGTCGCGGACCCGTGGGAGCGGGCTTGCCCCGCGATAGGCTCGACAAAGGAGTCCTCAGGTGGACGAGTACCAGCAGACCATACGTACGTTGTCCGACCGCATCGTGGCCGCGCAAACCCCCATTCGCGTGCTCGATGCGGTGAAATGGGACGACGGCATCCGCCAGGGTTTCCTCAAGGCCAAGGGCAAGGAACCACCCGCGGTGGACCGTGCCTACTACCAGAGCCGGCCCTTGTCGTTCGATTCCAGCGCGGTAAAGGCCGAGTTCCAGAACATCGAGCGTGACATCACCCGCCAGCTTGGCCAGTTCAACCCGGTCGGGCAGATCATGCGACGCATGTGCAAGGAATACCGCATGGTGGTGCGCATGCTCGAAGCGCGCGGCACCGAGGACTTCGGGCTGATTTCCCAGGAGCTGTACGGCGCGGCCTCCGACGCTTTCCATGCCGGTGACCCGACCCTCGCCGACCTGGGGCTGATGCTCTCGGATTACCTGAACAACATTGACGGCCGTGGCGATCTCAAGGACGAGCCGAAGAACCTCACGGCGAAGGAGGCGGTGGAGATCCTCCAGCGCCGCCTGAACAAGGTGTTCGGCGAGGCCGAGGAAACCATTCGCGTATTCGAGTCGGACGGCATCGTCGCCGACGCGGCGGCCGGCGCCGACTATATCAAGGTGCGCGCCGACGCCATGTTCAACAACCGCGACGTGCGCGCCCTGGAGGTCCACGAAGGCCTGGTGCATGTCGGCACCACCCTCAATGGCCTGAACCAGCCGATCTGCACCTTCCTGGCCAAGGGCCCACCCTCGTCCACGGTGACCCAGGAGGGCCTGGCCATCCTGATGGAAGTGATCGCCTTCGCCTCCTACCCCAGCCGCCTGCGCAAGCTCACCAACCGCACCCGGGCCATCCACATGGTCGAGGAGGGCGCGGACTTCATGCAGGTATACGAGTTCTTCCGTGGCCAGGGCTTCGAGATGGGGCAGAGCTACAGCAACGCCAGCCGGGTGTTCCGCGGCTCGGTACCCAATGGCCTGCCATTCACCAAGGACTTGTCCTACCTCAAGGGCTTCATCATGGTTTACAACTACATTCAGTTGGCCGTGAAGAAGGGCAAGCTGGAGCAGATCCCGTTGCTGTTCTGCGGCAAGACCACCCTGGAAGACATGCGCACCTTGCGCCAGCTGGTCGAAGAAGGGCTGGTGGAGCCACCCAAGTACCTCCCGGAGCAGTTCCGCGACCTCAACGCGCTGTCGGCCTGGATGTGCTTCTCCAACTTCCTCAACCACTTGAGCCTGGACCGCATTGAAGCCGACTACGCGAACATTCTCTGACGCCTGCCGTCACCTCGCCTTCGGCCTCGGGCTGCTGCTGTTGAGTGGCTGCAGCAGCCTGCTGTTCTACCCCGAGCGCGGTCAGCCGTTCACCCCCGAGCGGGCCAAGCTCGACTACCGCGATGTCACCCTGACCACCGCTGACGGCGTTCGCCTGCACGGCTGGTGGCTGCCGGCCAAGGCCGGTGTCGAGGTCAAGGGCACGGTGCTGCACCTGCATGGCAACGGCGGCAACCTGGCGGGCCACCTGGGTGGCAGCTACTGGCTACCGGAGCGGGGCTACCAGGTGCTGATGATCGACTACCGGGGCTATGGCCTGTCCCAGGGCAAGGCCAGCTTGCCTGGGGTCTATGAAGACATCGCGGCGGCCATGGCCTGGCTGGAGCGTGCGCCCGAGGTGCAGGGCAAGCCATTGGTGCTGCTGGGCCAGAGCCTCGGCGGCGCCATGGCCATCCATTACCTGGCGGCGCACCCGCAGCAGAGCGAGCGCTTCCAGGCGCTGGTGTTCGACGGTGTGCCGGCCAGTTACCGGGCGGTGGGCCGCTATGCCCTCGGTACCTCGTGGATGACCTGGCCGCTGCAGGTGCCGCTGTCGTGGCTGGTACCCGACGGCGACAGCGCGATCCGCTCCATCGAACAGCTGGCCAGCCCGCCCAAGCTGTTCTTCCACAGCATCGATGACAGGCTGGTGCCCTTGGACAACGGCATTCGCCTGTACCAGCACGCACCGCCCCCGCGGGTGCTGCAATTGACCCGCGGCGGCCATGTGCAGACCTTCGCCGACCCGACCTGGCGCCAGGTGATGCTGCGTTTTCTGGACGACCCCGCGCATTTCAACGGCCTGCGCCGCCTGGCCGAAGTACCCAACTACCCTGACGAGAAGAACAAGCAATGAGTGAAGAACGCAACGCCATCCCGCTGATCCTGACCGGCGTCGGCAGCATCATCGTGACGGTGGGGGCCCTCTGGTATTACGGCTACCTGCATTTCGCCAAGCCTGAAGATGCCCTGTTGCTGCAGGACTTCACCATGCTCAAGACCATTCCAGGCGAGGACTACAAGGTCTCGCTGGATCCGGCGCCGCAGGTGGCGCAATGCCTGGATGGCGTGCTGGTGCTGTTCGATACCCAGCAGAAGGGCCTGACCGGTGTGCTGGTGGACAACCGCAAGCGCGCGGTGCGCTGCATGGGCGAGGAAACGCCGCAAAAAGTGCAGTGAGTGGTTGAGCCCATCATTCATGTCAGATCGGGCGGGGGCATGCTCGCGTTATTGAGGCACTACTGCAATCGCGATTGCGCGGTCTTGTAGATGTCGCCTCGCTCCCGCTTGCCAATTGCAATAACCAGCACCACCACTTGCTCGTCGATGACTCTGTAAACGAGACGGTAACCCGCTGACTTCAGTTTGATTTTGTAGCAGTCCGGCATCCCGGAGAGCTTATCCTTCTCGACCCTGGGGTTCTTCAGGCGCTCTTTGAGTTTGTTGACCAACTGAGACTGGAACTGTTCGGGGAGCTTGAACAGCTCCTTGTATGCCCGGGCGGTAAAATCAAGCTTGTAGGTCTTTTCCTTTTCCCACTTCTGCGATGAGCTCATCGATGTCCACTCTGATAGTGGGGTCACCCATTCGCTGGCGCACAAGCTCTGCCAGTTGCATGTCATCAATCAGGTCCATCATCGCCTCGTAGCGCTCCGGCGGTACTGCGTAGAAGGCAGGCTCGTTCCGATTGAGGATCACCACGGTTTCACCGTGCGCTTCGCGAATAGTGCCCATTGGGTCTTTCTTGAGGTCGGTGATGGATGCTGCCAGATCGGCGAGGACGTGGAAGGTCATAGTTGTATCAACCCATTTGTCTTGAAGGATGGTTGAGTGATTCTAGTGCTTTGGAAGGTGTCTTTAAAGGTGCTTTTGACCAAAGGCCAAGCATGAAAAAACCCGCCATCAGGCGGGTTTTTTCATTCAGCCAGCAGTCCTCACTGGACTTGGCTCACCGCACGCGGCATTACCGGCTGGTTATCGTTGGAGATGGTCACCTCAACCCGACGGTTCTGCGCACGGCCTGAGTTGCTGCCGTTATCGGCCACCGGATACTCCTTGCCGTAGCCCTGGGCGACGATGCGCGCTGGGTCCACCCCGGCACGTACCAGCGCCATGCGCACGGCACCGGCGCGGCGCTCGGACAGGCTCTGGTTGTAGTTGGCCGAGCCGACGCTGTCGGTATAGCCCTCGACGATCACCTTGCGCTCCGGGTTCTCCTGGAGGAACTGCGCCAGTTTGGTGACGTTGGGGTAGGCGCTGCTCTTGAGTTCGGCCTTGTTGAAGTCGAACAGCACGTCGCCGAAGGTCACCAGCGTGCCGCGGTCGGTCTGCTTGGCGTTGAGGCTGTCCTGCAGCTTCTTGATCTGCGCGTCACGGGCATCGAGCTTGGCCTGGGCGCGTTGCGCGGCGGAGTTCTTCAGCTCGGCCTCGGCCGTGCGCAGGGTGATGGTCTGCTTGGCCACTTCGACGCGCTGGTTGGTGAGGTAGGCGAGCTGGTCGACCTTCTTGCTGTCCTCACGCTCCATATAGGCCTTGTCGGCCTTGTTCAGCCAGTCCTGGGCGTCCTTGGTTTCGAGGGCGGCCACCTTGCTCGACTGTGGATCGCTCTGCAGTACCGAGAAGTTGGTGCGGGCCGATTCGAGGTTGGCGTTCGGGTCGTGGGAGCAGGCGGCAAGGCCGACACTCAGGGCCAGCAGGGCGGGAATCATGACGTAGTTGCGCATAGTGTTCATCCTTTGATCGTTAGCGAAGGCTCGGGGGCGCAGCAGGCCTATTCGGCGCTGCGCAGGCCTTCTTCACGTACGTCCTGGACACCCTGGCGGGCATCCTGCACAGCCTTCTGGGCCTTGGCGGCCTGGGCCTTGCGTTCAGCGACACGGGCATCCCATTCGGCCTGTTCGGCGAGCATGCGGGCCTGGTCGTACTGCTTGTCGTGCATGGCAATCTCGGCCTGCTTGAACTTGTCCTGGGCCGCTTTCATTTCCACTGCCGCGAACTCGGTACCGCCGGCACTGACCGCAGCATTCACTGCCGACTGGCTGACGGCATACTGCTCGGTGGGCGGCTTGCCGGCGCAACCGGCCAGTACCAGGCTGCCGCCCAGGGCCAGTGCGGCCAGCTTCAGCCCGCGCAGGTGAGTGGTGGAGGGTTTTGCAATGCGGGTCTTCATGGTGGTCAACTCCATTGGGTCACTCCTGTTAACGACGATGTCCGCGACCGGTCCATCGTTGTTCCCCAGCCAAGGCGTGCGCTGCAACGCCCGTGTTTGCAGGGTTTTGCCGTGATGGCTACTGGCTGTGACCGAGGCGTTTTTTGGATAGTTCAGAAAAATTGCTGTGCTAACGATGTTTTTTTCTGACTGATTGGTCAGCGCGAAAAGTGCGGAACTTTGCGCAGCCGGAGAGGTATGCGGGCCTTATGGAACAAGGCCCGCAGGTAGGGGAGGGCTAGTGGCGTTCGTTTTTACCCGGGCTGCCGAGTGCAGCCAGATGACGGCGCGAAAGCGCAAGGAATCGAGGTGTCGGGCCTATGTCCTCGTACAGCGGATCCCCTTCCTCATCGGTGGCGATCACCTGCCGGCCCTTGATGTACGGGAAGCTGGCTTCGAGCTCCTCGAGCGCGGCGGCGACCAGTTCGCCAAGCAGCGCTTCAGGGCTGCGCTTGGGGTACATCTCGGTCAGCGCGGCCAGGCGCGCTTCAGCTTCCATGTCCAGGTGCAGGACATGCCCGGTGGGGCTCAGGCGTCCGGCGGCATTCTGTTCCCAGTGCTGGGCGAGTTCGCGGATTTTCATGATGACCTCTGTCAAAGCCTCGAAAGTGGCATTGCTTCGGATGACCACTCTTCACTTTAGTTGCTTTGCCCGCGCCCGGCTTGCCAGGCGCGGCCTGGAGTCGGCACTCTTGGGGCTTGCTGTTTCCTGGAGTGGAGAGACCCGATGAGCGATATCGATCTGCGTTTGCGCGAGGATGTGCATCTTTTGGGGGAGCTGCTAGGCGAGACCATCCGCCAGCAGCATGGCGAGGCGTTCCTGCAGAAAATCGAGGACATCCGCCACAGCGCCAAGGCCGACCGGCTCGTGGAGGGTGAAAAGCTCAGCTCGACCCTGGGCGACCTGGCCGAGGAGGACCTGCTACCCGTGGCGCGGGCCTTCAACCAGTTCCTCAACCTGGCCAACATCGCCGAGCAGTACCAGTTGATTCGCCGTCGCGATGCCGACCAGCCGCAGCCTTTCGAGGCGCAGGTACTGCCCGAACTGCTGGCCCGGCTCAAGTCGGCCGGGCATAGCGACGATGCACTGGCCCGGCAGTTGGCCAAGCTCGATATCCAGCTGGTGCTCACCGCCCACCCCACCGAGGTGGCCCGCCGTACCCTGATTCAGAAATACGACGCCATCGCCGCGCAACTGGCAGCCCAGGACCACCGCGACCTGAGCCCCGACGAGCGCGGGCAGGTACGCGAGCGCCTGCGCCGGCTGATCGCCGAGGCCTGGCACACCGAGGAGATCCGCCGCACCCGCCCCACGCCGGTGGACGAAGCCAAATGGGGCTTCGCGGTGATCGAGCATTCACTGTGGCAGGCCATCCCCGGCCACCTGCGCAAGGTCGATGCGGCGCTGTTCCAGGCCACCGGCCTGCGCCTGCCGCTGGAGAGTGCACCGATCCGCTTCGCCTCGTGGATGGGGGGCGACCGTGACGGCAACCCCAATGTCACCGCCAGCGTGACCCGCGAAGTGCTGCTGCTGGCACGCTGGATGGCCGCCGACCTGTTCCTGCGCGATATCGAAAACCTGGCCGCCGAGTTGTCGATGCAGCAGGCCAGCGCGGCCCTGCGCGAACAGGTCGGTGACAGCGCCGAGCCTTACCGCGCGGTGCTCAAGCAACTGCGTGACCGCCTGCGCGCCACCCGTACCTGGGCCCAGGCGTCCTTGGCGGCTGCACAACCGGCCAGCGCTGCCGTGCTGGTCGACAACCGCGACCTGATCGCGCCACTGGAGCTGTGCTTCCAGTCGCTGCATGAGTGCGGCATGGGCGTGATTGCCGACGGGCCGTTGCTCGACTGCCTGCGCCGGGCAGTGACGTTCGGCCTGTTCCTGGTGCGCCTGGACGTGCGCCAGGATGCCGCCCGCCACCGCGATGCGCTGAGCGAAATCACCGATTACCTGGGGCTCGGGCGCTACGCCGAATGGGACGAAGCGCGGCGCATCGAGTTCCTCCAGGCTGAGCTGAAAAATCGCCGCCCGTTGCTGCCCGGGCACTTCAAGCCCCAGGCCGATACCGCCGAAGTGCTTGCCACCTGCCGCGAGATCGCCGCTGCGCCTGCTGCCTCGCTGGGCTCCTATGTGATCTCCATGGCCGGCGCGGCCTCCGATGTGCTGGCGGTGCAACTGCTGCTCAAGGAAGCCGGGCTGACCCGGCCGATGCGTGTGGTGCCGTTGTTCGAGACCCTCGCCGACCTGGACAACGCCGGGCCGGTGATGGAGCGTCTGCTCGGACTGCCGGGCTACCGCGCCGGCTTGCATGGGCCGCAGGAAGTGATGATCGGCTACTCCGACTCGGCCAAGGACGCCGGCACCACGGCGGCGGCCTGGGCGCAGTACCGCGCCCAGGAACAGTTGGTGCGCATCTGCCGCGAACACCAGGTCGAACTGCTGCTGTTCCATGGCCGCGGCGGTACGGTCGGGCGCGGTGGCGGCCCGGCCCATGCTGCCATCCTGTCGCAGCCGCCGGGGTCGGTGGGCGGGCGCTTCCGGACCACCGAGCAGGGCGAGATGATCCGCTTCAAGTTCGGCCTGCCGGGGATCGCCGAGCAGAACCTCAACCTCTACCTGGCCGCGGTACTGGAGGCGACCCTGCTGCCGCCCCCACCGCCGCAACCGGCCTGGCGCGCGCTGATGGACCAGTTGGCCGCCGACGGGGTCAAGGCTTACCGCGGCGTCGTGCGGGAGAACCCCGACTTTGTCGAGTACTTCCGCCAGTCCACTCCGGAGCAGGAACTTGGCCGCCTGCCGCTGGGCAGCCGCCCGGCCAAGCGGCGTGCCGGGGGTATCGAGAGCTTGCGGGCGATTCCCTGGATTTTCGGCTGGACCCAGACCCGTCTCATGCTGCCGGCCTGGCTCGGCTGGGAAACGGCGCTGAACAATGCCCTGGCCCGTGGCCAGGGCGAGCTGCTGGCGCAGATGCGCGAGCAATGGCCGTTCTTCCGCACCCGCATCGACATGCTCGAAATGGTGCTGGCCAAGGCCGATGCGCAGATCGCCGAGGCCTACGACCAACGTCTAGTGCAACCGCAGCTGCTGCCATTGGGTGCGCACCTGCGCGACCTATTGTCGCAGTCGTGCCAGGTGGTGCTGGGCCTGACCGGGCAGTCGGTGCTACTGGCGCACAGCCCCGAAACCCTGGAATTCATCCGTCTGCGCAACACCTACCTCGACCCCTTGCATCGCCTTCAGGCCGAGCTGCTGGCCCGCTCGCGCAACCGCGAAGCCGCTCTGGACAGCCCGTTGGAGCAGGCTCTGCTGGTCACCGTGGCGGGCATCGCGGCCGGTTTGCGCAATACCGGTTGAGGCGCTCAACCCGTGCCTGCGGTCGGCAAGCCAGCGGCTGCCGACCGTGAGCACGAGGGCTGGTTGCGCTGGGCGCAACCGGGGCCCTGCTGGGCTGCGACGGACACTTTGCTGCCCGGTTGGGACGCTTGTCGGGGGGGCGGGGGCTGTGTATCTTGAGCAGCCTTTGGACCGATTTTGCGGTCTCGACCGATTTTCCGGAGTTGGCCTTGTGCGCCGAATCCGTTGATTTGCATAGAAAAATATGAGGAGCACAAGATGCGTGTAATTCTGCTGGGAGCTCCCGGGGCCGGTAAAGGTACTCAGGCAAAGTTCATCACCGAGAAGTTCGGTATTCCCCAGATCTCCACCGGCGACATGCTGCGTGCTGCCGTCAAGGCCGGCACCCCGCTGGGCTTGGAACTGAAGAAAGTCATGGATGCCGGCCAACTGGTCTCCGACGAGCTGATCATCAGCCTGGTCAAGGAGCGCATCGCCCAGCCGGACTGCGCCAACGGCTGCCTGTTCGACGGTTTCCCGCGCACCATCCCGCAAGCTGAAGCCATGGTCGCCGCCGGTGTCGACATCGACGCCGTGGTCGAAATCGCCGTGGACGACGAAGAGATCGTCGGCCGCATGGCAGGCCGCCGCGTACACCTGGCCTCGGGCCGCACCTACCACATTCAGTACAACCCGCCGAAAGTGGAAGGCAAGGACGACGTCACCGGCGAAGACCTGATCCAGCGCGACGACGACAAGGAAGAAACCGTGCGTAATCGCCTGTCGGTCTACCACAGCCAGACCAAGCCGCTGGTGGACTTCTACCAGAAGTTGTCGGCCGCCAACGCCGGCAAGCCGAAGTACAGCCATATCGAAGGCGTCGGCTCGGTCGAGTCGATCACCGCCAAGGTGCTGGCAGCCCTGAGCTGATTCAGCACCGTGCGTCACGACGGCCCGCTTGCGGGCCGTTGTCGTTTATACTGCCGCTCTTTTTCCCCTGTCCCTTGGAAACCGCGTTCGATGACCACCTTGCTGGCCCTGGATACCGCCACCGAAGCCTGTTCCGTCGCCCTGCTGCATGACGGCAAGGTGACCAGCCATTACGAGGTGATCCCGCGCCTGCACGCGCAGAAGCTGCTGCCGATGATCAAGCAGTTGCTGGCCGATACCGGCGTGGCGCTGAGCGCCGTGGATGCCATCGCCTTTGGCCGGGGCCCGGGCGCCTTTACCGGCGTGCGGATCGCCATCGGTGTGGTCCAGGGCCTGGCCTTCGCCCTGCAGCGCCCGGTGTTGCCGATCTCCAACCTGGCCGCGCTGGCCCAGGGCGCGTTGCGCGAGCATGGTGTGCAGCAGGTCGCCGCCTCCATCGATGCGCGCATGGACGAGGTGTATTGGGGTTGCTATCGGGCGGAGCAGGGCGAGATGCGCCTGGTCGGCCAGGAAGTGGTGGTGGCGCCCGAGCGCGTGAGCTTGCCTGAAGGCCTGGCCGGCGAGTGGTTCGGTGCCGGTACTGGCTGGAGCCTGGCCGAGCGCTTGGCGGTGCAGGCCAGCGCCAGCGATGCCGCTGCACTGCCCAATGCCCTGGATATCCTCACCCTGGCCACCCATGCCTGGGCCCGTGGCGAAGCCGTCGCCGCCGAGCAGGCGCAACCGGTATATCTGCGCGATAATGTCGCTACGCCCAAGGCACGCTGAGGTCGTTCGTCGGCTATCGCCGTTCACGATAAAACCTTTTGCGCGAACTGTGGTCCAGTTATCGTTCGGGCATTAGCGATGGATCTCTGATGCTGCTAAATTGCCATCATTGATCCTGAGTGCCACGCCATGCGTATCGACGGCTTCTCCTCGCAGAGTTACCCCATCAAGCGCCCGCCGCGCAAAGCGCCGGTGCGTGACGAAGCGATCGACGACGCCGAGATCATCGAAGAGCCCGAGCAGCAGGCCAGCCGCGCCAGCCGTCGCAGCGGCAACCTGCCGGCCCGCCAGCAGGACCTGATCTTCCCCCGCGCCCGTGACCGGCGTACCTCCACGGCACTGGCCAGCTACCTGACCACCGCCGGCTTCACCGACTGGGATATGGAAGTGCTGGGGCTGGACCTGTACATTTGACGGATGATTCCGTCCCCCCAGCCCTACTTTCTCGGTTGTCCCTCCTGGAGCGAAAACGCCTGGCGTGAGTATCTCTATCCCGCCGATGCCCGCACTGCTGAGTTCCTCGGTTTGTACAGCCAGGTATTCAATGCCGTGGAAGGCAACACCACCTTCTATGCCCGGCCAGCGCCTGCGACGGTAGAGCGCTGGGCGCAGAACATGCCGGCGGGCTTTCGCTTCACGGCCAAGTTTCCGGGCGATGTCAGCCATGCCGGGGATCTGCGCGCACAACTTGATTCAGCGATCGACTTCACGCGTTTGATGGCGCCGTTGGGGGAGCGCGTGTCCCCATACTGGCTGCAGTTGCCGGCACAGTTCGGGCCCTCGCGCATGGGTGAGCTGGCCTATTTTCTGGATGAAGTTGGCGTGCCGGTTGCCGTTGAGGTGCGCAACGATGCGTTCTTCGCCCGTGGAGACGAAGAACGCCTGCTCAATCGGCTGTTGCATGAGCGGGGTGTCGAGCGCATCTGCCTGGACCCGCGAGCTCTGTTCAGTTGCACATCCCGTGAGCCTGGTGTGCTGCATGCGCAGTCCAAGAAGCCCAAGGTGCCGCCGCGCCCGTGTGCGTTCAGCCAGCATCCGCAGGTGCGCTTTATCGGCCACCCTGAGCTTGCGGCCAACGAAACATTCCTTACCCCCTGGGTCGACAAAGTGGCGGCGTGGATCGAAGAGGGCCGTAGCCCCTATGTGTTTCTGCACACCGCCGACAACCGCATGGCGGCAGCGCTTGCCCAGCATTTCCACCAGCGCCTGATGGCACGCCTGCCCGGGCTGGCCGCGTTGCCGGAATTGCCACGCGCGCCCGAGGTCGAACAGCTAGGGCTACTCTGACGACACTCTCTTCATCTGCCGGAGGTTGAACCATGGATGTGCAAACCCTGCGAGCCGAAGCCTTCAAGGCGCTGCATGAGCGCGATGGCGCATTCGTCATTCCCAATCCATGGGATGCAGGCTCGGCCAGGATGCTGGCGGCCCTTGGCTTCGAGGCATTGGCCACCACCAGTGCGGGACTGGCGTTCAGCCTGGGGCGCCCGGATGCCGAAGGCGCCCTGAGCCTCGAGGAAACCCTGGCCAATGCCCAGGCCATCGTGGATGCCACGCCGCTGCCGGTGGCGGCAGACCTGGAAAACGGCTTTGGCGATTTGCCCGAGGACTGTGCGCAGACGATCCTGCGCGCTGCCGCAACCGGCCTGGTGGGCGGTTCGATCGAAGATGCCAGTGGCCGCAGCGAGGCGCCGATCTACGACTTCGACCTGTCCGTGGCACGCGTGCGCGCAGCCGTGGAAGCCACTCGTCAACTGCCATTTCCGTTCACGCTTTGCGCCCGTGCCGAGAACCTGCTGCACGGCAAGCTGGACCTGGACGACACCATTCGGCGCCTGCAGGCCTATGCCGACGCCGGTGCCGATGTGTTGTATGCGCCTGGGTTGCGCAGCGTCGATGAGATTCGCGCGGTGGTGCAGGCCGTGGCGCCCAAGCCGGTAAACGTGCTGATGGGCATGCCGGGGGTGCCGCTTGGCGTCAACCAGTTGCAGGACCTGGGCGTGAGGCGCATCAGTGTCGGTTCGTCGCTGGCTCGCGCCGCACTGGGTGCCTTCCAGCGCGCAGCGTTGGAAATCCGCGACCAGGGCACGTTCGGCTATGGCGATCAGGCGATGCCATTTGCTCAGCTCAATGATCTGTTTCGCCGCTGAAAACCCGTGCAGTAGGGGATTGCAACGTAGCCCGGCACTCCCGGTGTCAGCCAGCTAGCCAGCGTTCTCAGGCGTACGCGCGGACGTTGTTCAACACCACTGGGCGGGCCCAATGGATGTCGAATTCCAGGTCGTTTTGCTGCTTGGCCAGGGTCGGTTCGTCGAATGGCTCTGGCGCCGGATCGAGCAGGTTCTTCTCGAGTTCGGCGATCGGCAGGAACAGTGGGCGAGGTGATGGCGCGGGGCCTGGCTCGGCAATCGGATGGCCCTGGCTCATGACCACCGGGCGCAGCCAGCTGTTGCTGATGTCGAGGTCGCGCTGCTGGGTGATCAGCTCGGCGGTGCTGAAGGGTTCGGGTGCGGGTTCCAGCAGGTTGGCCTCGAGCTCCGCCTTGGGCAGGAACAGCGGCTCGGGAGGGATGATTTCGGTGTCATGCACCGGCAGGGCGCGCTGAGCATCGATCAAGGCCAAGGCCCTGGCGCCGCCGACAGGTTCGCCGCTTTCTTTGTCGTACTGCACCAGCGCCTGGCTGACGCTGTCGATTTCCCCTTGCGGCTGCTCGGCCATGGCCCGGGCGAAGAAGTCCTGCCACAGGTGGCTGACGCCGCCCAGTGCCTGGGAGTTCTGTCGACCGTAGTTGCCGACAGGCGACAGGTAGGTCAAGCCGATGGGGAGAGTGTCTGACATGGCAGTCGCGCGCGTTGTGCTCTGGCAGAATAGCGGATACTGCGTGTATCGGCTGAGGCCGGGGTTTCATTAATTAATTTCGAGTGCGGGATCCGATGGTAGAGCAAGAGCTGGGCACAGGTATCAGGATCGAGGCACTGGCCCCCGAATTCCAGGCGCAGGCGCTGGCATGGGCCGAACGCCTGGGCTTGCCGCTGGCCGACGAGGCGGCCGGGTTTGCCGTGCAGGTCGGGGCCGATGGCCTGCAGATCCAGCAACTGGGCCCACAGGCACCCGGCCCTGTGCGGGTGGATTTTGTCGAGGGCCAGGCGGCGCATCGGCGGCTGTTCGGTGGCGGCAGCGGGCAGATGATCGCCAAGGCGGTGGGTATCGCCCAGGGCGTGCGGCCGCAGGTGCTCGATGCCACTGCGGGGTTGGGCAAGGATGCGTTCGTGCTGGCCAGCCTGGGGTGCCAGATGACCTTGATCGAGCGTCAACCGTTGATCGCGGCGTTGCTGGAAGATGGCCTGGCGCGGGCGCGGGGGGACCTTGAGGTAGGGGCGATCGTCGAGCGCATGCGGCTCTTGACTGGCAATGCCATCGAGCGCATGCGCGGGTGGGAAGGGGAGGCGCCCCAGGTGATCTACCTTGATCCGATGTTCCCGCATCGAGACAAGAGCGCGTTGGTGAAGAAGGAAATGCGCGTGTTCCGGCCATTGGTCGGTGATGACCTGGATGCGCCGGCGTTGCTCGAGGCGGCGTTGGCGCTGGCTTCGCACCGGGTGGTGGTCAAGCGGCCGCGCAAGGCGCCGATTATCGATGGGCCGAAGCCGAGCCATAGCCTTGAGGGGAAGTCGAGTCGGTACGACATCTACCCGAAGAAGGCTTTTAAAGCTTGAATTGAGTGTTCGCCGATAGATCTTCTGCGCCGATGAGATCGAGCGCCGCGCGGGCGGCGCTCGATCTCATCGGCGCAGAAGATCTATCGGCGAACACCTGGTGGCCTTCACGCAAAACCCAAAGGCCCAGCCCTCATCACACCAAAACCCGCGAACTCGCCACCGCCACCACCGCCAGCCCAATCGCCAGATTGACCCCCACCATCCGCCGAATCCGCCCCAGAACCCCAGCCCCCGCCGCCCAATCCTCGGCCTGCACCGCCGTGCGCAATTCAGGCAGCAGCAACGACTGGATCCGCATGAACAACGCAAACATCACGATCCCACCACCAATCATCACCTGAACATACCGCGGTGCCGTCTCGAACCCGGCAAAGCGCAGGTGAATCATGCCCACCCCGCTGATCGCCAGGATCGCCACCGCCAGCCAGACCCATCTGAAGAACCGCTGGAAAACTTCCACCCACAAACGCAGCCGCGCCGGCCCCTCCAGGGCTGCAACCGTGGCTGGGCGCAGGATCAGCCAGGCGAAGAACATACCGCCAACCCAGACCAGGGCAGCAAGGACATGCAGGGTGTAGGGCAGGGCAAAGGCGAGCATCCGGATCTCCATGCGGCACAAAGGGCAATAGCGGGGTATGATAGCCGGCCCATGCGAAACACTGAAAATATATCCAGCCCTCCGGGCGCCTGCAGACCATGATCAGCAACGAACTCAAAGCCACCATCCAGGGCGCCTACTCGCGTTTCCTCGAAGCCAAAAGCCTCAAGCCACGCTATGGCCAGCGCCTGATGATCGCCGAAGTGGCCAAGGTGCTCGGCGACATCGCCTGCGACGACGAAGGGCGCCGTGCCGGCGAGCCCGCCGTGGTGGCGGTCGAGGCGGGTACCGGTACCGGCAAGACCGTCGCCTACGCCCTTGCCGCGATCCCGGCCGCCAAGGCCGCCGGCAAGCGCCTGGTGATCGCCACCGCGACCGTGGCGCTGCAGGAACAGATCGTGCTCAAGGACCTGCCCGACCTGATGCGCAACAGCGGGCTGAACTTCAGCTTCGCCCTGGCCAAGGGCCGTGGCCGCTACCTGTGCCTGTCCAAGCTCGACATCCTGCTGCAGGAGGGTCACGCCCAGTCGGCCACCGCCCAGCTGTTCGAAGAGGAAGGTTTCCACATCGAAGTCGACGAGCGCAGCCAGAAGCTGTTCAACAGCATGATCGAGAAGCTCGCCGGCAACCGTTGGGACGGTGATCGCGACAGCTGGTCGGAAGCCGTCGAGGACCAGGACTGGGCACGCCTGACCACCGACCACAGCCAGTGCACCGGCCGCCATTGCCCGAACTTCCAGCAGTGCGTGTTCTACAAGGCGCGCGAAGGCATGGGCAAGGTCGATGTGATCGTCACCAACCATGACATGGTCCTCGCCGACCTGGCGCTGGGCGGCGGCGCCGTACTGCCCGACCCGCGCGACACCATGTACGTGTTCGACGAAGGCCATCACCTGCCGGACAAGGCCATCGGCCATTTTGCCCACTATTCGCGCCTGCGCTCCACCGCCGACTGGCTGGAGCAGACGGCCAAGAACCTCACCAAACTGTTGGCCCAGCACCCGCTGCCGGGCGACCTGGGGCGCTACATCGAGCAGGTGCCCGAGCTGGCCCGCGAGGTGCGCACCCAGCAGCAGTTCATGTTCACCCTGTGCGAGCAGGTTGCGGACTTTCGCACCGGTGAAGACATGGAAGGCCGCGACCGCCCGCGCTACCGCTTCGAAGGTGGAGTGGTGCCCGAGCAGATCCGCGAAGTCGGCATCGAGCTGAAAAAAGGCTTCGCTCGCCTGAATGACCTGTTCACCCGCCTGGCCGACCTGCTCAAGGAAGGCATGGACGGCGAGAACAATATCGGCATTGCCAGCCACCAGGCCGAGGAATGGTACCCGCTGTTCGGCAGCCTGGTGACCCGTGCCCAGGGTAACTGGGAACTGTGGACCGCGTTCACCGCCGAGGACCCGGAAGACAACCCGCCCATGGCGCGTTGGTTGACCCTGGCCGAAAGTGGCGCGCTGTTCGATATCGAGGTCAACGCCAGCCCGATTCTCGCCGCCGAGATGTTGCGAAAAAGCCTCTGGAACGTCGCCCATGGCGCCCTGGTGACGTCGGCGACCTTGACCGCGCTGGGCAAGTTCGATCGCTTTCGCATGCGCTCGGGGCTGCCGCGCGACGCGGTGCAGTGCGTGGTGCCCAGCCCGTTCGTGCATGGCGATGCCGGCCTGTTGCGGGTGCCCGACCTGGGCGCTGACCCGCGCGATGCCACGGCGCACACCGCATCGATCATCCGTGAGCTGCCGAACATTGTCGAAGGTGCACGGGGCGCGCTGGTGCTGTTCTCGTCGCGCAAACAGATGCAGGACGTGTTCGATGGCCTGGACCGCGACTGGCGCAAACTGGTGCTGATCCAGGGCAATCTGTCCAAGCAGGAAACCCTGAACAAGCACAAGGCGCGGGTCGACGATGGCCAGCACAGTGTGCTGTTCGGCCTGGCCAGTTTCGCCGAGGGTGTCGACCTGCCGGGCGCTTACTGCGAGCACGTTGTCATCGCCAAGATCCCATTCTCGGTGCCGGATGACCCTGTCGAGGCCGCATTGTCCGAATGGATCGAGGCCCGCGGCGGCAACCCGTTCATGGAAATCGCCGTGCCTGACGCTTCGCTCAAGCTGATCCAGGCCTGCGGCCGGCTGCTGCGTACCGAGCAGGACCGCGGCGTCATCACCTTGCTCGACCGGCGCCTGGTCACCCAGCGCTACGGCAAGGCTATTCTCAATGCGCTGCCGCCATTCCGACGGGAGATCGGTTGACCGCCGGAGCAAGACGCGTTCCTTGTTGTCCATACTCGATCGCGAGCCCATGACGGGCTCGGAAGGAGAGCCACCGCCCTATGATCCGCCGTACCCTGCCTGTGATGTTCTCCTTGTTGTTCAGTGCGCCGTTGCTGGCCGGGCAACAGACACTGTTCAGCTTCGTGCGCCCCGCCGCAGTGGTCAGCGTGACCACCCAGGACGCTGCGATGCCGCAGTACAACGCGGAGCAGACCGCCGAAGGCGAGGTGTTGCGGCGGGTGGTATTCAATCCGGTGGCGCAACCGACCTTGCGCCTGGCACCGCCGAGTGGTGCCTGGGACTGGTCGGCCGGGCAGGCCCTGACACTGCGCCTGCAAAGTGGCATGGACTGGGCACTGACCGTCGACGTGGCGGTACAGAGCAGCGATGGGCGCACCCTCACCAGCCGTATCGACTTGCCGGCAGGGCCGGCGCAGACCGTGATGATTCCCCTCAAGGCCAGCTCGCCGCTCAGCCAGGGCATGCGTGCCGGCCCGCCGATGCCATGGGTCCATGAAGGCCAGCGCCTGCTGCTGAGCAGCAGTGCAGGGGAGGTGGACCTCAAGCAAGTCACCTCTATCAGCTTGAGCATCCCCAGCCCCAAAGTCGCGCAGAGCCTGTTGATCGAGAAGGTCGGCCTGCAGGACGACGACCAGGCGTTCAAAGCCGCCTACGGCGAGCTGATTGACGGTTATGGCCAGTCCACCCGTGGGCGCTGGCCGGAAAAGATCGTCAGCGACGACCAGCTCAAGGCTGCGGACAGCCGCGAACAGGCGCAGCTGAAAAGCTGGCTGGGCGAGCGCGACAAGCTCGGCCTGGACGCCTATGGCGGCCTGCTGGCGGGGCCAGCCTTCGAGGCCAAGGGCTTCTTCCGTACGGAAAAACGCGACGGGCGCTGGTACCTGGTGACGCCCGACGGGCACCCGTTCTATTCCCTGGGCGTCAATGCCGTCGCCGCCGATGGCGGGCGTACTTACGTCGCCGGCCGCGAAAGCATGTTCAAGGCACTGCCGGCTGATGGCGAGGCGCTGGCGGCGTTCTATGGTGAAGGCAACAACGATGATGGCAACAGCTCGTCACAGGGGCGCCAGTTCAAGCAGGGGCGCTGGTTCGACTTCTATTCGGCCAACCTGCAGCGCACCTACGGCAAGCCCTGCTCGGCGTCGCCCGAACAGGCCTGCCCGCCACTGGCCCTGGACGTGCCGCGCTGGCAGGCGCACAGCCTCGATCGCCTGCAAGCCTGGGGCTTCAATACCCTGGGCAACTGGAGCGACCCTGGCTTTGCCCAGGCCAAACGCATGCCGTACACGCTGCCACTGTCGATCGTCGGCGACTACGCCAGCATCAGCACCGGCATGGATTGGTGGGGGCGCATGCCTGACCCGTTCGACCCGCGTTTCGCCATGGCCACCGAGCGCGCCGTGGCCATCGCCGCCCGTGATCACCGCGACGACCCGTGGCTGATCGGCTACTTCGCCGACAACGAACTGGCCTGGGCCGCACCAGGTGACGACCCGAGGGCCCGCTATGGGTTGGCCTACGGCACCCTGCGCCTGACCACCGATGTACCGGCCAAGCGCGCGTTCCTCAAGCAGCTGCGCGACAAGTACCGCAACCAGGAAGGGCTGTCGAAAGCCTGGGGCATCGAGCTGAAGGCCTGGGAGCTGATGGAAGACCCTGGCTTCGAGGCCCCGCTGCCTGACCCTGCACATCCGGAAATCGAGCGTGACTACCAGTACTTCCAGCAGGTGTTCGCCCAGACCTACTTCAAGACCATCTCGGATTCGCTGAAATGGCATGCCCCCAATCACCTGCTGTTGGGTGGCCGCTTCGCCGTGAGCACGCCGGAAGCGGTCAAGGCCTGCGCCGAGTTCTGCGATGTGCTCAGCTTCAACTTCTATACCCTCAAGCCCGAGGACGGTTATGACTTCGCCAGGCTGGCCGAGCTGGACAAGCCAGTGCTGGTCTCGGAGTTCCAGTTCGGCTCCCGCGACCGTGGCCCGTTCTGGCCCGGCCCGCTGGAAGTGGCCCGCGAGGAAGACCGGGGCCCGGCCTACGGCAATTTCCTCAAGGCGGCCCTGGCCCAGCCGATGATCGTCGGCGCCCATTGGTTCCAGTACCTCGACCAACCGGCCAGCGGGCGTCTGCTCGATGGCGAAAACGGTCATCTGGGGCTGGTGGCCATCACCGATGTGGCCTATCCGGGCTTTGTCGAGGCGGTGCGCCGCAGCAACCTGCAAGCCGTTGGTCAGTTGCGCAAGGCCCTCGACAAACCCGCGCAGTGACCGCCCTGCGCGCCTCGAATAACAGTTTTTCCTTACGACCACCCGGCCACATTCAGTAGGCAAAAGGGCCAACTACTGAAACAATGCACGCCTTTTTCAGCAAGGTCGTACGGAGAACAGGCGGGTGCAGATTCAGGGCCACTATGAGCTGAAGTTCGAGGCGGTGCGTGAAGCTTTCGCCGCGTTGTTCGAGGATCCCCAGGAGCGTGGTGCGGCACTGTGCATCCAGGTCGGCGGCGAGACCGTGGTCGACCTGTGGGCCGGCAGTGCCGACAAGGACGGCCGTGAGGCCTGGCACAGCGACACCATCGCCAACCTGTTTTCCTGCACCAAGACCTTCACCGCCATCACCGCCCTGCAACTGGTGGGCGAGGGCAAGCTGGCACTGGATGCGCCGGTTGCGCGCTACTGGCCGGAATTCGCCCAGGCCGGCAAGGAGCAGGTCACCCTGCGCCAGCTGCTCAGCCACCGCGCCGGCCTGCCGGCCATCCGTGAACTGTTGCCGGCCGAGGCGCTATACGACTGGCAGGCGATGGTCGACGCGCTGGCCGCCGAGGCCCCCTGGTGGACCCCAGGCACCGAGCATGGTTATGCCGCGATCACCTATGGCTGGCTGATCGGTGAGCTGATTCGCCGCGCCGATGGCCGTGGGCCGGGCGAGTCGATTGTGGCGCGCACCGCCAAACCGCTGGGCCTGGATTTCCATGTGGGCCTGGCGGACGAAGAATTCCACCGCGTGGCGCACATCGCCCGCGGCAAGGGCAACCCAGGGGATGCGGCGGCCCAGCGCCTGCTGCAGGTGACCATGCGCGAGCCCGAAGCACTGTCGACCCGCGCCTTTACCAACCCGCCGGCGATCCTCACCAGCACCAACAAGCCGGAATGGCGGCGCATGCAGCAACCGGCGGCCAATGGCCACGGCAACGCACGCAGCCTGGCGGGGTTCTACGCCGGCCTGCTCGATGGCAGCCTGCTGGAATCCGAACTGCTCGACGAGCTGACTCGCGAGCACAGCCTCGGCCAGGACCGCACCCTGCTGACCCAGACCCGCTTTGGCCTGGGCTGCATGCTTGACCAGCCCCAGGTGGCCAACGCCACCTTCGGCCTTGGCGCCCGGGCTTTCGGGCATCCGGGGGCCGGTGGCTCGGTCGGCTTTGCCGACCCCGAACACGACGTGGCCTTCGGCTTCGTTACCAATACGCTGGGCCCTTACGTGCTGATGGATCCGCGCGCGCAAAAACTGGTACGTGTGCTTGCCGGCTGCCTTTGATCGGGTGGCGCGGGTATTGCCCCGACCCTTTGACTATCCTCAGTGCCAACGCCTGAAAGGTGTGGGTAGAATTTCGTTCAATTTCATGGTGTATCACTGATGTCTTCACATAAAACCTTAGCACTTGCCCTGTGCCTGACCATGACTGGCTGCGCCAGCCACTCCCAGGACAGTTCGAAAGACGGCGGCTCGAGCTGGTGGCCGTTCGGTTCGGATAAGGTCGCCGACAAGGAAGTGAAAGCGGCCGTGACCGAAAACGTCGCCAAGGCCGACGCCAAGTCCGAGAGCGGCAGCCGCTGGTGGTGGCCATTCGGTGGCGACGAGAAAACCTCGCAAGCGGCGGCCGTGCCAAAGATCGACCAGAAGGCCACCCAGGCCTGGCTCGACCAGTACGAACCCAAGGTGCGCGAAGCCATCAAGGGCAGCAAGTTCGAGCTGGAGCGCCGTGAAGACGTGCTGGCGGTGACCATCCCGGTCGACGGCTCCTATAACCCGGACCGCCCGAACATGCTGCTGCCGGTGACCCTGAGCCCGATCACCCAGGTGGCCAAGGCCATTGAAACCGACAGCAAGACCGCCATCCTCATCCTCGGCCATGGCGATAGCAGTGGCGCCACCGCCGCCACCCAGAAGCTGAGCCTCGAGCGTGCCGCTTCGGTGTCGGCGATTTTCCGTCTCAGCGGCCTGCAACGTGATCGCCTGATGCTCAAGGGCATGGGCTCGGTCATGCCGCGCGCCGCCAACGACAGCGCCCCGGGCCGTGCCCTGAACCGCCGTGTCGAATTGCTGCTGACGCCCAAGGACACCATGGTCGCCCTGTTGGCCAAGTACCAGCAGGCCGCGCCTGCGCCGGCCGCCGCGCCGATGGTTGCGGTGCAGGACACCAAGGCCCCGGCCGCCAAGGCCGCAGCCGCCAAACCGGCCGCCAAGCCTGCGGCGAAAAAACCTGCCGCCAAAGCCAAGGCTCCGGCCAAGGCCACTACGGCTGCGAAAAAGAAAGCCGCACCGGCCAAACCTGCCGCGAAGAAGGCCAGCACCGACAAGAAAGTCGCCGCCAACAGCCCTGCGAAGACCAACTGATCGTCAAGGAAACGCAGCCATGACCCAATCCCTGGCCGATATGCGCCGCGACTACACCCGTGATGGCCTGGCCGAAGCCCAGGCGCCGGGTGAGCCGTTCGCGCTGTTCCACCAATGGTTCGCCGATGCGGTGAAGACCGAGCAGCTGCCGGTGGAAGCCAACGCCATGACCCTGGCCACTGTCGATGCCGACGGCCGCCCGCATTGCCGGGTGCTGTTGCTCAAGGCCCTCGATGCCCAGGGTTTCACCTTCTTCACCAACTACGAAAGCGCCAAGGGCCAGCACATCGCGGCCAGGCCATTTGCGGCCATGACCTTCTTCTGGCCGGCGCTGGAGCGTCAGGTGCGGATCGAGGGGCGGGTGGAAAAGGTCACGGCCAAGGAGTCGGACGATTACTATCAGGTGCGCCCGCTGGGCAGCCGCCTGGGGGCCTGGGCGTCGCCGCAGAGCCGGGTGATCGCTGATCGCGAGGAGCTGGAAGGGCTGGTCAAGGCCACCGAGGCGCGCTTCTCCGATACGCAACCCCATTGCCCCGAGCACTGGGGTGGCTATCGCTTGCTGCCAGAGCGCATCGAGTTCTGGCAGGGCCGCGCCAGCCGCTTGCATGATCGCCTGAACTATCGGCTGGTGGATGGCCAGTGGCAGCGTGAGCGCCTGGCACCTTAACCCTTGAACGCAGCGGCCTCGCGCTCCAGCCAGGCCGCCAGCGTTTTGCGTTTGATCTTTTCTGCCTGCGCCCGCTCCAGCAACTGGAGCATGAATGCCTGCTTCGCCGGATCCTGCCCGGCCAGCGAGAGCGCCAGGTCACGGTCCATCCAGCGCCTCATTCGCACATACAGCCAGCCGTGGAAGTACAGGCCGGCGACTGTCGTCACCACGACGATGAAGTAATCCATGGCTATTCTTGGTCCAACCTGAGTGTCCCGTGCACAGCCGATGGTGGCTGTACCTGAGCTGAATGGGAACAAATTTATAACGTTTGCGCCGTGACACCCGTCAAGGCGAGGCGTCTAATGAGCACCTGAAACTTTTGGAGATTGTCCTCATGCGTAAATCCGTTTTGCTGGTGGCGAGCTTCACCACCATGGCGTTGTTGCTGGGCGGCTGCCAGTCGTCGCTGACCGGTGACAGCTACTCCCGTGATGAGGCCCGCCGCGTGCAGACCGTGCGCATGGGCACCAT
Source organism: Pseudomonas sp. zfem004 (assembly GCF_032621715.1). Taxonomy (NCBI): domain Bacteria; kingdom Pseudomonadati; phylum Pseudomonadota; class Gammaproteobacteria; order Pseudomonadales; family Pseudomonadaceae; genus Pseudomonas; species Pseudomonas sp. zfem004. The sequence continues at coordinate 98,212 of NZ_JAVYJF010000005.1, forward strand.
CGAATCGCTGCGTCCCGTGAAGATCGAAGGCACCAAGACGCCAATCGGTGGTGGTGCCGGCGCCATTGTTGGTGGTGTTGCCGGCAGTGCGGTTGGCGGTGGCCGTGGCAGCATCGTTGCTGCTGTGATCGGTGCCGTGGCTGGTGGCCTGGCCGGTTCCGCCGCCGAAGAAGGCCTGACCCGCACCCAGGGCGTCGAGATCACCGTGCGTGAAGACGATGGCAGCATGCGCGCCTATGTGCAGCAGGTGCAGCAGAACGAAATCTTCCGCGTTGGCGAGCGTGTGCGCATCATGACTGTCGATGGCACCAGCCGCGTCACGCACTGATCGCCAGACAAAACAAACCCCGACACGGCATTGCCGGTCGGGGTTTCTTTTTGCCTGCTGGAGTCAGCGCACAGCGGTTTTGCGGCTCGCCATGGCAGTGATCAGGTAACCGACCACGGCGGCGAAGAAGGAACCGGTGAGGATGCCCATGCGGTCCATGCCCGCGTAGTCGCTGCTACCCGGTACGAAGGCCAGGGAGCCGACGAACAGGCTCATGGTGAAGCCGATGCCGCAGAGGATCGCCACCCCGAGCACCTGCCCCCAGTTGGCTTCGGCCGGCAGCGCGGCCAGGCGCAGCTTGACGGCAAGCCAGGTCAGGCCGAACACCCCGACCGTCTTGCCGGCCAGCAGGCCGAGGGTGATGCCCATGGGCACCGGATGGGTAAAGCTTTCCAGGGTGACACCGGCCAGCGAAACCCCGGCGTTGGCAAAGGCGAACAGCGGCAGGATGGCGTAGGCGACCCAGGGGTGCAACGCGTGTTCCAGGCTCAGCAACGGCGAGGTTTCGGCGTGCTTGGTACGCAGCGGGATGCACAGGGCCAGGGCCACACCGGCAAGGGTGGCATGCACACCGCTCTTGAGCACGCAGACCCAGAGAATCAGGCCGATCACCAGGTAAGGGCCCAGCTTGACCACCCCCAGGCGGTTCATGGCGAGCAAGGCGATCAGGCAGGCGCCGGCCAGCATCAGCGACAGGCTGGAGAGGGTGCCGGAATAGAACAGGGCGATGACGATGATCGCGCCCAGGTCGTCGATGATCGCCAGGGTCATCAGGAACAGCTTCAGCGACACCGGCACACGCTTGCCCAGCAATGCGAGCACGCCCAGTGCGAAGGCAATGTCGGTGGCGGTAGGGATCGCCCAGCCGGCCACGGCAGCCGGGTTGTCGCGGTTGATGAACCAATAGATCAGCGCCGGCACCACCATGCCGCCGACGGCGGCAGTGGCGGGCAGGATCACCTGCGAAGGCTTGGACAGGTGGCCGTCGACCACCTCGCGCTTGACCTCCAGGCCGATGAGCAGGAAGAACAGCGCCATCAGGCCATCGTTGATCCACAGCAGCAGTGGCTTGGCGATCTCGAGGGCGCCGACCTGGACGGCGACCGGTACTTCGAGCAGGCCGTTGTACAGATAGGAAAGCGGCGAATTGTTGATGATCAGGGCCAGCACGGCGGCGGCGATCAGCAGCAGGCCGCTGGCGGCTTCCAATTGGAAGAAACGAGCGAAGAGGCTACGCACGGGTGAGGGCTCTCCAAATAGCTGGATTGAAACGGGCGTACACCCTAGCGTGTGGGGATATTCTTTAAAACAAAAACTATATTCGTTTTTGTTATAAGGTGTTGCAAGTTTGACTGGGCAAGCCTAGACGGCAATGCGGAAAAGGGCAGGAAGGTAATTCTCAGAAGTGGGTCGGAAAAATCCGAGAGCGACTGCAGGCCTGTGCCGCCAAGGCGACACAGGCCTGCCCAACGGTCAGTCGCTCAGGCCCAGCATGTCCCGCGCTACGGCTTCGGCGATGCGGATGCCGTCGACACCGGCGGACAGGATGCCGCCAGCGTAGCCCGCGCCTTCACCCGCCGGGAACAGGCCCTTGAGGTTCAGGCTCTGGAAGCTGTCGTCACGGGTGATGCGCAGCGGCGAGGAGGTGCGCGTTTCGATCCCGGTCAGCACGGCGTCATGCAGGCTGTAGCCCTTGATCTGGCGGTCGAAGGCCGGCAGTGCCTCGCGGATGGCTTCGATGGCGAAGGCAGGCAGGCTTGCCGCCAGGTCACAGAGGGTGACGCCCGGCTTGTACGAAGGCTCGACGCTGCCTAGCGCCGTGGACGCACGGCCGGCCACGAAGTCTCCGACCAACTGCGCCGGTGCCTGGTAGTTGCTGCCGCCCATCACGTAGGCGTGGGATTCCAGGCGCTCCTGGAGTTCGATGCCGGCCAGCGGGCTGCCTGGGTAATCGCGCTCCGGGTCGATGCCGACGACCAGCCCCGAGTTGGCGTTGCGCTCGTTGCGCGAGTACTGGCTCATACCGTTGGTGACCACACGGCCCGGTTCGCTGGTGGCGGCGACCACGGTGCCGCCCGGGCACATGCAGAAGCTGTAGACCGAGCGGCCGTTCTTGGCGTGATAAACCAGCTTGTAGTCAGCAGCACCCAGCTTCGGATGGCCAGCGTACTTGCCCAGGCGCGCCTTGTCGATCAGCGACTGTGGGTGCTCGATGCGGAAACCGACCGAGAACGGCTTGGCCTCCATGAACACGCCCTTGGCGTGGAGCATGCGGAACGTGTCACGGGCGCTGTGGCCCAGGGCCAGGACCACATGGCGCGACAGCAACTGCTCGCCGCTCTGCAGGACCACGCCGGTCAGTTGCTCGCCATCGACCAGCAGGTCGGTGACCTTCTGCTCGAAGCGCACTTCACCGCCCAGGCTGATGATCTCTTCGCGCATCTTCTCGACCATGCTGGTCAGGCGGAAGGTGCCGATGTGCGGCTTGTTGATGTAGAGGATTTCTTCCGGCGCACCGGCCTTGACGAACTCTTCCAGCACCTTGCGGCCATGGTGCTGCGGGTCCTTGATCTGGCTGTACAGCTTGCCGTCGGAGAAGGTCCCGGCGCCGCCTTCGCCGAACTGCACGTTGGACTCGGGGTTGAGCACGCTCTTGCGCCACAGGCCCCAGGTGTCCTTGGTGCGCTGGCGCACTTCCTTGCCGCGCTCGAGGACGATCGGCTTGAAGCCCATTTGTGCCAGCAACAGGCCGGCGAAGATGCCGCACGGGCCGAAGCCGACCACCACCGGGCGTTCCTGCACTGCCGCTGTGGCGTGGCCGACGAACTTGTAGCTGACGTCCGGGGCGACGCTGATTTTCGGATCGTCGGCGAACACCCGCAGCAGTTCGTCTTCGTTGCTGGTTTCGAGGTCGATGGTGTAGATGAACAGCAGCTCGCTGTTCTTCTTGCGCGCATCGTAGCTGCGCTTGAACAGGGTGAAACCGAGCAGTTGCTCATCCGCGATGCCCAGGCGCTGGACGATGGCTGCGCGCAGCTCGTCGTCGGAGTGGTCCAGGGGCAGCTTGAGTTCGGTGATTCGTAGCATGGCAGGGTCCAGTATCCCGGCCATGGGCGGCCGGCGGCTTTACACAAACCGCCAAGTATAAGCTGTTCGCCGCCCCGACTGGCAGGATAAAAGCACCCGGCGATCAGAGGTCGCGGGCACCGCCGTAGTAAGCGCAGCCCTTGAGGGTCTGGCCGTCGATGCGCAGCTCGGCCTTGAGGTGGCGGATCGCGCCGGTGGCAACGTCGACGCAGCGCTGCGGCGCGACCCACAGCTCGACACGCTGGCCGTTGGCTTCGCTGGACAGGCTCAGGCCGCCGCCGGGCAGCTCTTCTTCGAGGAACGGCAGCGGCAGCGGTTCCTGGCCGACGCGGTTGAGCACCATGCCTTTGCCGCTGGCCTTGATGTCCCAGTCCGGCTCGTGGCCGCCGGCGCGCAGGGTCAGTTGCTTGAAGTTGGGGTCTTCGCAACCGTGGGCGGTGGGTTCCAGGCGGTACAGGCGGGTGACGTCGATCTGGCCGTCGCTGCCGGCCTGCTTGCTGCCGGTCAGGCGGCCGCGCAGGTCGCTGAACAGTTTGGCCTTGGAGTCCTTGGCCAGGTTGGCGGCTTCTTGCAGGATCGCGGTGCTGCCGGCGTCATTGATGATGAACTGACGGGCTTCGTTGCAGGGTTTGAACAGCAGGTGGCCGCCACCGGCGCTGAGTTCGCCCTGCATGCGCGTGGTGCCGAGGTTCGGGTCGACCGGATTTTCGGCCAGCACCTGGCAGCCAGCGAACAGGGGCAGCAGGGCGGCGAGCAACAGGGGAGGGGTGAGGCGCATCGGGCGGGCTCCGGGGAACTGTGCAAAAGAGCTGGCCACGTTACTCAGGGTGGGCGGGGATCACAAGGGCCTCATCGCGGGGCAAGCCCGCACAGGCACAAGAAAAAAGGGCCCGAAGGCCCTTTGATCTTTCAACCCCCCAGGTACGCGTCACGCACCTTCGGATCGGTCAGCAGCGCTTCACCGGTACCCTGCATCACCACCTTGCCGTTCTCCAGCACATAGGCTCGGTCGGCGATCTTCAGCGCCTGGTTGGCGTTCTGCTCCACCAGGAACACCGTCACGCCATCGCGGCGCAGCTGTTCGATGATGTCGAAGATCTGCTGGATGATGATCGGCGCCAGGCCCAGCGAAGGCTCGTCGAGCAGCAACAGCTTGGGCTTGCTCATCAGTGCACGGCCGATGGCCAGCATCTGCTGTTCGCCACCGGACATAGTGCCGCCGCGCTGGATATAGCGCTCCTTCAGGCGCGGGAACAGCTGCAGGACCTTGTCCAGCTGCTCCTGGTAGTCGCCCTTGTCGGTGAAGAAACCGCCCATGGCCAGGTTTTCCTCGACGGTCAGGCGAGAGAACACGCGGCGGCCTTCCGGCACCACCGCGATGCTCTTGCGCATGATGTGCGAGGAGCTTTGGCCGACCAGCTCTTCACCCAGGTACTTGATGCTGCCGCTGCTCGCCTGGGGCGAACCGCAGAGAGTCATCAGCAGGGTCGACTTGCCGGCGCCGTTGGCACCGATCAGGGTGACGATTTCGCCCTGGTTGATCTCTACGTTGACGCTGTGCAGCGCCTGGATCTTGCCGTAGAAGGTGGAAACGTTCTCGAACTTCAGCATTTACGCCTCCCCCAGGTAGGCCTTGATCACATCAGGGTTGCCGCGAATCTCTTCCGGCGTGCCATCGGCCAGGGGCGTGCCCTGGTTGATGACCACGATGTGGTCGGAGATGCTCATCACCAGTTTCATGTCGTGCTCGATCAGCAGCACGGTCACGTTGTGGGCTTCACGCAGGTAGCTGATGAGCGCCTTGAGGTCTTCGGTTTCCTTGGGGTTCAGGCCGGCGGCCGGTTCGTCGAGCATGATGATCCGTGGCTGGGTCATCATGCAGCGGGCGATTTCCAGGCGCCGTTGCTGGCCATAGGCGAGGGTGCCGGCGGTACGGTTGGCGAACTCGGTCAGGTTGACCTTCTCCAGCCAGTACTGCGCGCGTTCCATGGCCTCTTTTTCGCTGCGGCGGAAGCTCGGGGTCTTGAACAGGCCGGCGAAGAAGTTGGTGTTGAGGTGGCGGTGCTGGGCGATCAGCAGGTTCTCCAGCGCGGTCATTTCCTTGAACAGGCGCACGTTCTGGAAGGTCCGCACCACGCCCTTGCGGGCGATTTGATGGCCGGCCAGGCCCTGGATCGGCTGGCCGTCGAGCAGGATGGTGCCGCCGCTGGGTTTGTAGAAGCCGGTCAGGCAGTTGAACACGGTGGTCTTGCCGGCGCCGTTCGGGCCGATCAATGCCACCACCTGTTTCTCCTTGACGGTCAGGCCTACGCCGTTGACCGCCAACAAGCCGCCGAAGCGCATGCTCAGGCCGCTGACTTGCAGAATTTCGCGGCTCATCGAGGCAGCTCCAGGTGAGGGCGTTGCATGGGCAGCAGGCCCTGCGGACGCCAGATCATCATCAACACCATCAGCGCACCGAACATCAGCATCCGGTATTCGCTGAACTCACGCATCATCTCCGGCAGCAGGATCATCACGATGGCCGCGAGAATCACGCCCAACTGCGAACCCATGCCACCCAGCACGACGATGGCGAGGATGATCGCCGACTCGATGAAGGTGAACGACTCCGGTGTCACCAGCCCTTGGCGGGCGGCGAAGAAGCTGCCGGCGAAACCGGCGAAGCAGGCACCCAGGGTGAATGCCGAGAGCTTGATCACGGTGGGGTTCAGGCCCAGCGCACGGCAGGCGATCTCGTCTTCACGCAGCGCTTCCCAGGCACGGCCGATCGGCATGCGCAGCAGGCGGTTGATGACGAACAGCGCCAGCAGGGCCAGCAGCAGGGCGACCAGGTAGAGGAAGATGACCTTGTTGATCGAGTTGTATTCCAGCCCGAAGAACTCGTGGAAGGTCTGCATGCCTTCGGCAGCTTTACGTTCGAAGGTCAGGCCGAAGAACTCCGGCTTGGGGATGTTGCTGATGCCGTTGGGGCCGCCGGTCCAGTCGGTGAGGTTACGCAGGAACAGGCGAATGATCTCGCCGAAGCCCAGCGTAACGATCGCCAGGTAGTCGCCGCGCAGGCGCAGCACCGGGAAACCGAGCAGGAAGCCGAAGGTGGCTGCCATCAGGCCGGCGATCGGCAGGCACACCCAGAAGCTCCAGCCCAGGTAGTGCGAGAGCATCGCGTAGCTGTAGGCGCCGACGGCGTAGAAACCGACATAACCCAGGTCGAGCAGGCCCGCCAGGCCGACCACGATGTTCAGGCCCAGGCCCAGCAACACGTAGATCAGGATCAGGGTGGCGATGTCGACCGCGCCGCGCGAGCCGAAGAACGGCCAGATCAGGGCGGCGACGATCAGGCCGATGATCACCCAGCGCTGGGTTTTCGGCAGGGTGAGGAAGTTGCTCACCGAAGGCGGCACCAGCTTGCGGTCCGAGCGGCGGCCCATCACCGCGCTCCACTGCTTGTCGAACAGCACGCGCAGGAACATCAGCAGCGAGCACACGGCAATGATGCTGATGGTGAACGAGCCCTGGCTGTGAACGATCAGGCTGATGCCATCGATGCTCAGTTTCAGGCCCAGCACCGGGAAGGCCACGGCCCAGACCAGCAAGGCGCTGAAGAACGCCTGTTTGAGATTTCTGTTCATACTTTTTCAACCTCCGGGCGGCCCAGGATGCCGGTCGGCCGGAACAGCAGGACAAGAACCAAAAGACCGAATGCCACCACGTCCTTGTACTGGTCGCCGAAGATGTCGGCGCCGAACGCTTCGGCCACGCCCAGCACCAGCCCGCCGAGCATGGCGCCCGGAATGCTGCCGATGCCGCCCAGTACCGCCGCGGTGAAGGCCTTCAGGCCCACCAGGAAACCGGCGTTGGGGTTGATCACCCCGTACTGCATGCTCAGCAGCACGGCCGCCACCGCCGCCAGCGCGGCACCGATGACGAAGGTCAGGGCGATGATGTTGTTGGTGTTGATACCCAGCAGGTTGGCCATCTTGATGTCCTCGGCGCAGGCGCGGCAGGCGCGGCCCAGGCGGGAACGGGAGATGAACAGGGTCAGGCAGGTCATGGCGATCAATGTCACCACGAAGACCAGGATCTGCATGTAGCTGATCAGGACTTCTTCCGCGCCGCCCGGCCCGAAGGAAAGGCTCCCGGGGATCAGGTTGGGGATGGATTTGTCCTTGGAATCCTGGGACAGCAACACGGTGTTCTGCAGGAAGATCGACATGCCGATGGCGGAGATCAGCGGGATCAGCCGGTTGCTGTTGCGCAGCGGCCGGTAGGCGACCCGTTCGATGCTGTAGCCGTAGGCACTGGTGACGCAGATGGTGGCGACGAAGGCCACGGTCATCAGGATCGGCAGCGAATGGATACCCATCATGGCCAGCCCGGCAAGGGCGATGAAGGCCACGTAGGAACCGATCATGTACACCTCGCCGTGGGCGAAGTTGATCATGCCGATGATGCCGTACACCATCGTGTAACCGATGGCGATCAGGGCATAGGTACTGCCGATGGTCAGTCCGTTAACCAGTTGTTGTAGGAAATGGTAGATCTCAGGCATTACAGCGCTCCTAAAAACCTGATTTGCATTTCACTGGTGGGGGATGACCCCGGCCCATGTTCTCGTGGTCTTCGCCACGTGATCTTTTGCGGGCACTGCCAGGAAACCGCGGGTGACGGTTTTAAGATTTTCAGGTGGACCGGCCCCCGGATCGCGGGGATCAGGCCCATAGAACCTCGTAAAACAAAGCCCACTGCTCGCACAGTGGGCTTCTCGGTCAGCTATTAGTCACGCAGTTACTGAGGAGAGACTTCGGTCTTCGGCTTGCCGAAGTGCCATTCGTAGACCACGAACTTGAAGTCTTTCAGGTCGCCTTTCTCGTCGTAGGACAGCTCGCCGGTCGGGGTCTTGAACTTGCCGGCGTGGATGGCTGCAGCCACCTTGTCGGTGTCTTCGGACTTGGCGGCCTTGATGCCTTCGGCGATCAGCTCCACAGCCGAGTAGGCCGGGAACACGAACGGACCGCTCGGGTCTTTGCCGTCAGCCTTGATGGCGTCGACGATGGCCTTGTTCGCCGGGTCCTGGTCGAAGGACTTCGGCAGGGTCACCAGCAGGCCTTCGGAGGCGTTCTGGGCGATCTGCGAGATGGAGTCGTTACCCACGCCTTCCGGGCCCATGAACTTGGCTTTCAGGCCCTTTTCCTGTGCCTGGCGCAGGATCAGGCCCAGCTCTGGGTGGTAGCCGCCGTAGTAGACGAAGTCGACGTTGTTCTGCTTGAGCTTCTGGATGATCGAGGAGAAGTCCTTGTCACCGGCGTTCAGGCCTTCGAAGACGGCAACCTTGGTGCCTTTCTTCTCGAGGGTCTGCTTGACCGCGGTGGCGATGCCTTCACCGTACTGCTGCTTGTCGTGCAGTACCGCGACCACTTTCGGTTTGACGTGGTCGGCGATGTAGTTGCCGGCGGCCGGGCCCTGGGCGCTGTCCAGGCCGATGGTGCGGAAGATCAGCTTGTAGCCACGGGCGGTGATTTCCGGCGAGGTGGCGGCCGGGGTGATCATGATCACGCCTTCGTCTTCGTAGATGTCGGACGCAGGCTGGGTGGAGCTGGAGCACAGGTGGCCGATCACGAACTTGACGCCGTCGTTGACCACTTTGTTGGCGACTGCAACGGCCTGTTTAGGGTCGCACGCGTCGTCGTATTCCTTGGCTTCGAGCATCTTGCCATCGACGCCGCCCTTGGCGTTGATGTCCTTGATGGCCTGTTTGGCGCCGATGAACTGCATGTCGCCGTACTGGGTGACCGGACCGGTCTTCGGGCCGGCGATGCCGATCTTGATGGTATCGGCGGCAAACGAATGGCTGGCAACCCCGGCCAGAACCATTGCGGCGAACAGCTTGGAAATCTTGATCATAGTGCTCCACTCATTCTGTTGTAATTCTTATAGTCCTGGAGGCCAGGCCTACAGACCGGGCGGGATTTGCGGCTGGCTACGCCTAACCGGCAACCCCACCTTCCCCCGGAACATGTCCCGGAACTGTACCGGTACAGTGTAGAGCGCCGTCCGAGCGCTTGAAAAGCGGGCGAAAAGCGTCTGTTTCCTGGGGTGTCGCCTGATCGACATAAAGATACAGAAAAGCGCCATCACTTTGCCTGCACTCTCGACTCGCCCCCACAAGTTCGCGCCGAATCGACCAAATTACGTATTTGAAACCGGGTTTTTCTGCAAAAATGCCGGCCTTTTTTCTTGGCCGATTTTTGCGCAGGTAAACCCATGACTGATCAAGTAAGCACCCTCTATGCCAAATTGCTCGGCGAGACCGCTGTCATCGAGTGGAAAGCCCTGGAACGTTTTTGGGCCAAGGGTGACCTGATTTGGGTCGACCCGAGCATCGACCTGATCGTCGTTGCCGAGGCAATGGCCGAGAATCGCAGCGAGATCTTCGCCAAGTGGCGCAGTGATGGCACTGTCGGGCCGGTTTCGGCAGAGCAGGCACTCGACCTGCAAACCCGCGATCCAGAGATCTGGGCAGTGGTCGTTTCACCGTTCATCGTGATTCAGGAAAAGAAAGCGGAATAAGCACGCGCTTTTTTAGTGCGCAAAATCGCACAGACGCCTCGCGATGGTGCGCGTTGACGCTCACGTAAGGTGGAAGTAAGTAACAGTGGCGGGATGATTCGGCGGGGCGGTAACAGTTTACGGCATGCGTAATGCACCGCCGAAATGATCGCGGGGCAAGCCCGCTCCCACGAGGATCGTGCAGTCCTCGTGGGAGCGGGCTTGCCCCGCGATGGTTTTCAGTAATCCACGCGCCCGGTATGGGTGTTCAACGAGATCACTCGGGTCTTGCCGATGCGGTGACGGTAGATCTCGCGCAGGTACTTCACCGCCTTCTTCACGCATTCGCGCGACAGGCGGATGTCGTTGATCGAGACGAAGCGGCTCTTGTCGTTGATCAGCTCGCGGTACTTCTTCTCGTACATCGGCTTGATCGCGTACCAGTTGGTGTCGAGGATCTTCGCCGGGTTCTCGAATTCGTTGAGCAGGTCGTCGATGCGGTCCTCGTCGAAGTGCTCGCTGGTGATGAACTCGAGGATGGCGTTGTCCATGGTGTCGTCGAAACGGTACGGATTGCGCGCGAAGCACCGTTTGATGAACGCCACGATCAGGGTCAGGAAATCGTCCGACAGGCACGGGCTCTTGGCGATCAAGGTGGTCAGTGACAGGTTGGCCGAAGCACCGATCACCAGCGCGTAGCGCTTGAGCGTGGTGTTGGGGAACAGGCTGTTGAGGTGGGTCTTGAGCCGGTTCAGGTCCATGTACGACAGCTTGTAGTCCTTGGGCAGCGAGACGATCGACACCACCGACGAGCAGTTCTTGAAGAAGTGCAGGTCGTGCAGCGCCGCGGCGTCATAGCCCGAGGCCTGGTATTGCTCCAGCGCCGCGCGGTAGCGGCTCGACTCGATCGGCAGCAGGCTGATGCCTTCGATGGCCTGGGTCTGCTTGTTGAAGTGCGGCAGGTCGATGGAGCGGAAGAACAGGTCATCAATATCCAGGCGCGGCTGCTCGCGCTCGAACACCTTGAACTTTTCCGACCCAGGCGCGGGGATTTCCGGCACCACCGATTCTGCGTAGGCGATGGCCACGGGGCCGGCCAGGCTCATGAACAGGTCGTTGGCATCCAGGCGGATGGTTTCGCCGATGTCGATGCCGGCGCGGCGGAAGTAGTTCTGGTCGTAGTCGGTGGTCACCGCCTGCGCGGTGAGGATGTTGAAGATCTGCTGGGAGATGTACTGGTTGGCGTGCTTCTCCATGGCGTTGACGTCGATGTTCTGGATCGTGCCGTCATCGCTTTCTTCGGCGTAGCGCATGATGTCGTTGGAAATCAGCATCATCGCGTTCCACGGGCGGATGCGGCCCATGACGCTGGCTTCGCTGCTGTCTTCGTTATCGAAGTTGTACGAGAAGTCCCATTCTTCCGAGAGGTATTTGCACAGCAGCCGGCCGGCGTTGATGTGCAGGGCCTCGGACATTTCGCTGCGGTGGTCGGAGGCGTTGGGCAGCACGCAGATGCCACTGGTGAAGATCGGCTCGAAGACGAACGAATGCCCGCTCTTGCCGTCGTTCTCTTCGGCCGGCTTGGTGTCGAAGGTCTTGTTCATGTAGGAGTACTGCTGGGCCAGGCCGAACTCCGAGGCCATGCCCGAGCCGGTACCGCCGCCGGCGCTGAAGATGTAGAAATACAGGCGCGACTGGTTGGCCTTGATGCCACAGGAGTCGATCAGGTACGAGTGGATCAGCTTCCAGTCGGCGCTGGAGAAGCGCTGGGTGTCCTTGTTGAGGATGATCTTGGCCAGGTACTGGCCGAGGATCGGTGCGTTACCGGCGCCACCGGCATGCACCTCGGACAGGTCCATGATCTTCATCTTGCTGTAGTCGCGCAGGAAACCGCCGCGCTCGCCCTTGCGCGAGAAGCGGATGCGCCCGGCGATGTCCTTGTCCAGGTCGCCCAGCATCACCAGCGGCTCGACCAGAAATACCGGCTTCACGCCCTTGTTCTGTACCAGGCGCAGGTTCTGGCGAATCCAGCGCGCGGGGCTGTAGCCGCCTTCGCCCTTGAGCCGATCCTCGTTGTTGAATTCATTGAGGAAGAAGGTGCGGGCGTTGTACACCAGCTCCGCCACGTCCAGCGCAATGTTCGAGCCGCAACGGCCCAGGCCGATCAGGCACACCGACGGGAACTGCTGCTCCAGGCGCAGTTGGTCTTCGTCTTCCACGTGCAGGTTGCGCGGGAACACCAGGTCGCGCAGGCCGTCGAGGTTGTCGAGGATGCGCTGGATGTCCTGTTCGGTGAAGTAGAGGTACTGCTGCGCCGGTGTGCTGCGCGCCGCCGGCAGATCTCGAGCACCGCTTGCGGTCAGCGAAGCGGGAAGGAGCGTCGACTCGGAAACCGCATTGGCAGAAGTGTTCGTAGAGGTCATAGTGCGCCATTTGCCTAGGGGTGTGGGCTTCCCGGTGAAGCATGTCATAACGCTATCACGGAGAAATATCGCGACTTTATCAGTGCGTCTTTTTCTTGTGCGATAGGGGATTTCCCTAGCCCCTACATGGTTTTTTGCGAATCGCACCTGCACTGCATCGTCCGTTCGTCACGCTTCTTTAATCTTCTGTCTGGAGTTGCTCATGAGTAGTGCGTTGCCTTCGCTGGGTTTTGCCGGGATCGGCCTGATGGGCCTGCCGATGTGTCGTCGCCTGTTGGCGGCCGGTTATCCGTTGACGGTGTGGAACCGCAGCCCGGACAAATGCGCCGAACTGGTGGCCGCGGGGGCCCGCCTGGCCGCCAGCCCTGCCGAGCTGTGCAACAACACCGACGTGGTGCTGCTGTGCCTGGCCGACACTGCGGTGGTGCGCGAGGTGGTGTTCGGCGAGCAGGGCGTCGCCAAGGGCGGGCGCAGCGGTCAGTTGCTGGTGGACTTCTCCAGCCTTGAACCCACCGCCACGCGGGAGATGGCCGCGGAACTGGCGGCCCTGTGCGGCATGGCCTGGCTGGATGCACCGGTGTCCGGCGGCACGCCTGGCGCCGAGGCCGGCACCCTGGCGATCATGGTCGGTGGCGAGGTGGATGATCTGGAACGCGTTCGCCCGGTACTGCTGACCCTCGGTCAGCGGGTGACGCACATGGGCGCGGTGGGGGCAGGGCAGGTGACCAAGGCGTGCAACCAGATGATCGTCGCCTGCAATGCGCTGGTGATCGCCGAGGTGGTGGCGCTGGCTGAACAGTCAGGGGTGGATGCGCGGCTGATCGCCGAAGCCCTGGCCGGTGGTTTCGCCGATTCGAAACCCTTGCAGATCCTTGCACCGCAAATGGCCGAGAGTCGCTTCGAACCGATCAAGTGGCATGTGCGCACCCTGCTCAAGGACCTTGATACCGCCGTTGGGTTTTCCCGCGAGCAGGGCTCGGCGACGCCGATCAGTGGCCTCGCCGCGCAATTGATGCGCCTGCACGGTAGCCAGGGCTATCTGCAAAAAGATCCGGCGACCCTGGTAGAGCTGTATCGCAGCAAGGGGTGAGCACGCGGGCCTGGCGATCGAGCCGTTCGAGCACCGGGCGCAGTTCGGCCAGGGGCACAGGGCGGCTGAGCAGGTAGCCCTGCAGGTAGTCGCAGCCATGGGCGGCGAGGAATTCGCGCTGCTCTGGCGTCTCGACGCCCTCAGTCACCACCTCCAGGTGCAGCGTATGCGCCATCATGATGATGGCCTGGACGATTTCGCGGTCTTTCTGGTTGCCCGGTACCTCCTGAACGAACGAGCGATCGATCTTCAGCACGTCCAGCGGCAGGCGCTTGAGGTAGGCCAGCGATGAATAACCCGTGCCGAAATCGTCGATCGACAGGGCCACGCCCTGGGCGCGGATGCGTTTGAGCAGGTTGACGGTGTGCTGGATGTCGCCCATCAGGGCATTTTCGGTGACCTCCAGCTCCAGTTGGCGGGCGGCCAGGCCAGCCTGGAACAACGCCACTTCGACTTCGGTGGCGAGCTCTTCGCGGCCTAGGGTGAGTGCCGAGCAGTTCACCGTTACCTTGAGTTCGTCATGGCCCTGGCGCCCGAGCAGGGCCAGGTCGGCGCAGGCCCGGCGCAGCACCCACAGGTCCAGTTCGGCGATCAGCCCATTGGCCTCGGCAATACCGATGAAACGGTCGGGGCTGAGCAGGCCATGTTGCGGGTGTTGCCAGCGCACCAGGGCTTCAAGCTTGGCCACCCGGCCGCTGCGCAGGTCGAAGATCGGCTGGTAGTGCACGCACAACCCGCGTTCTTCGAACAATGCCACGCGCAGTTCTTCTTCCAGTTGCAGCTCCAGGGTGGCGCGGGTTTTCAGACCATTGTTGAAGAAGTTCAGGCTGTTGCGCCCGCAGCCTTTGGACTGGTAAAGCGCAAGGTCGGCGTTTTTCAGCAGTTCTTCGGTGCTCTGGCCATCGTCGGGGAAAATGCTGATGCCGATACTGGTGGTCATGACCATGCGCCGGCCCGCCAGGTCGATCGGCTCCTTCATGCGCAACATGATGCGCTGCGCCAGGTGACGGGCCTCGTCGCGGTTCTTGAGTGCGGTGACGATGCAGAATTCGTCGCCGCCGAAGCGCGCCACCAGGTCGTGGCCACGGGTCGCGGCCTTGATATGGCCGGCGATCACCTTGAGCAGTTCGTCGCCGGCGGCATGGCCGAGGCTGTCGTTGATGCGCTTGAAGTGGTCGATGTCGAGGAACATCACCGCGAGCATGCTTTCACTGGCGGCATGCTCGGCCAGGCGTTCGGCGAACACCTGGTTGAAACCACGGCGGTTGACCAGGTTGGTCAACGCGTCATAGTGCGCGGCCTGCTGCAGTGACGCGCGGGCCTGGTCGAGCTGGCTGAGCAGCAGGTTCACCCGGCGCAGGTCGTGCTCCTTGCTTTGCAGCTTCTTGTCGGACAGCGCTGCACTGATGCTGCTGCCGCTGATCAGCAGGGTGATGAAGGCGATGGTCAGCGCCAGTTGCAGGCTGTTGTCACCGGTGCTCAGGCGCAGGGCGGTTTCGCTGGGGATCACCAGGGTCATGGCGGCCATGCCGGTGAAGTGGGTCACGACAATGCCGCCGGCCATCAGCAGGCTGGCGCCGTATTTCATCAGTAGATGCAAGGTGCCACTGCCCTGGCGGAAGTGCCGGGCCATCAGCAGGGCGACCAGGCTGGTGGCCACAGCGATGGCGATCGAGGCCAGCAACAGGGCCGTCTGGTAGTGCTGCTGGGCGCTGGTCTGCAGGGCGGCCATGCCGACGTAGTGCATGGTGCTGATGCCGATACCGATGAACAGCGCGGTCTGCAGGTAGTGGTACGGGCGCATTTGCGCGCGGTCGAGGCCGTTCATCGCCAGCCAGGCGGCGAGCAGTGCGATCAGCAGGGACAGGCCGGTCAGGGCCGCGTCGTAGTGGATGTCCAGCGGTGCCTGGAAGGCCAGCATGCTGATGAAGTGCATCGCCCAGATGCCACCGGCCAGGCAGCAGGCGCCCAGTATTCGCCATTGCCTGCGGGCCAGGCGGTCCTCGCAATGGCTTTGTCGCTCGGCCATGTCCAGGGTGGCGAAACAGGCGGCACTGGCCACGGCAAAGGCCAGCAACACCAGGTAGGGGTTGTGTCGGCAGTCGAGGATGATCTGCCCGGTCGTCGGTAATCCCGAGAACAATTGCAGTCCCAGCCACTCCATTGCAGGCCTCTTTGTCGAGTGCTCTCTGGTCCCCACGACGCGCGGCTGGAGACTGTTCCTGCTGCAGTATAGGAAGCGGTGTTTAAGCCTTCCTGATTAATGGCACTTTGATCTCTACCATTTGGATATGAAGGTGATAGCTGGAGGATCTAAACAGATAACGACAGGCTGAAACGATCGCGGGGCAAGCCCGCTCCCACGTGGGAGCGGGCTTGCCCCGCGATGACCTCTACAGAGTTTAACCGGCGACCAGTACCCGGATGGCCTCCAGACGCAAGGCGGCCTTGTTCAGCGCGGCCATGCCGTCGTCGCGCTGCTGGCGCAGGGCGTCGATTTCGCTGTCGCGCACGCTCGGGTTGACGGCCTTGAGCGCTGTCAGGCGCGCCAGCTCTTCGTCAGCCTCGGCGGCCAGGCGTTGCTGTGCCTGGGCAACCCGCTCCTCGTGGACCGGAATGACCTTGGCTTCACCGGCGCTGATGCGCTTGGCCAGGACATCGCGCTGGGCCTGGACGAACTTGTTGGCGCTGGCCTTGGGCACGCTTTCAAGCTGGTCGTTGAGGGTTTCGAAGGCCACGCGCGGGGCCAGGTCGTTGCCATTGGCGTCGAGCAGGCAGCGCAGCGCCGCCGGTGGCAGGTAGCGGCCCATCTGCAGATTGCGCGGGGCAACCACTTCACTGACGTAGAGCAGCTCGAGCAGCACGGTGCCGGGCTTGAGCGCCTTGTTCTTGATCAGCGCCACGGCGGTGTTGCCCATCGAGCCGGACAGCACCAGGTCCATGCCGCCCTGCACCATCGGATGCTCCCAGGTGAGGAACTGCATGTCCTCGCGCGACAGCGCCTGGGCGCGATCGTAGGTGATGGTCACGCCTTCGTCGTCGCCCAGGGGGAAGCTGGCGTCGAGCATTTTCTCGCTCGGCTTGAGCACCAGGGCGTTCTCGGAATGGTCTTCGCTGTCGATGCCGAAGGCGTCGAACAGGGTTTCCATATAGATCGGCAGGGCGAACTGGTCGTCCTGCTCGAGGATCGCCTCGACCAGCGCCTGGCCTTCGCCGGCGCCGCCGGAGTTGAGTTCCAGCAGGCGGTCGCGGCCGGTGTGCAGCTCGGCTTCCAGGCGCTCGCGCTCGGCGCGGGCTTCGCCGACCAGCTTGGTCCAGCCCTTGTCGTCGCCACCGGCCAGTTGCGCCAGCAGGCGCGGGCCGAACTGGTGCTGCAGGGCGTTGCCGGTCGGGCAGGTATTGAGGAAGGCGTTGAGGCCTTCGTGGTACCACTGGAACAGGCGCTCTTGCGGGCTGTCTTGCAAATACGGGATGTGCAACTGGATGGTGTGCTTCTGGCCGATCCGATCGAGGCGGCCGATGCGCTGTTCGAGCAGGTCCGGGTGCGCCGGCAGGTCGAACATCACCAGGTGGTGGGCGAACTGGAAGTTGCGGCCTTCACTGCCGATCTCGGAGCAGATCAGCACCTGGGCGCCGAACTCTTCGTCGGCGAAGTAGGCGGCGGCGCGGTCGCGCTCGAGGATGCTCATGCCTTCGTGGAACACCGTGGCCGGGATGCCGGAGCGCACGCGCAGGGCGTCTTCCAGGTCCATGGCGGTTTCGGCGTGGGCGCAGATCACCAGGACCTTGGTGCGCTTGAGCATTTTCAGGGTGTCGATCAGCCAGTCGACGCGCGGGTCGAAGCGCCACCAGCGTTCGTCGTCGCCGGGCTCGCCCTGGGCCTGGAAGGCCACTTCCGGGTACAGCTCGGCACGCTCGCCGGATGGCAGCGCGGCATACGGCTCGGGGTTGGCCAGCGGGTAGGGGTGCAGCTGGCGCTCGGGGAAGCCCTGGATCGCCGCGCGGGTGTTGCGGAACAGGACGCGGCCGGTGCCGTGACGGTCGAGCAGTTCGCGGATCAGGCGTGCGCTGGCCTGGCTGTCGCCATCGGTGACGGCGGCCAGCAGGGCTTCACCCTCGGCGCCCAGGAAGCCCTGGATGGTGGCGTGGGCTTTCGGCGACAGGCGGCCTTCGTCGAGCAGCTCCTGCACCGCCTCGGCCACCGGGCGATAGTTCTCGCTCTCGGCGCGGAACGCGGCCAGGTCGTGGAAACGGTTGGGGTCGAGCAGGCGCAGGCGGGCGAAGTGGCTGTCCTGGCCGAGTTGTTCAGGGGTGGCGGTGAGCAGCAGCACGGCCGGGACCACTTCGGCCAGTTGCTCGACCAGGGCGTATTCGGCGCTGGCCTGTTCTTCGTGCCAGACCAGGTGGTGAGCCTCGTCGACCACCATCAGGTCCCAACCGGCGGCGAACAGCGCGTCCTGGGCCTTTTCATCGTCGACCAGCCATTCCAGGGCGACCAGCGCCAGCTGGGCGTCTTCGAACGGGTTGGTGGCATCGCTTTCGATGAAGCGCTCGGCGTCGAACAGGGCGACCTGCAGGTTGAAACGGCGGCGCATTTCCACCAGCCACTGGTGCTGGAGGTTCTCCGGTACCAGGATCAGCACGCGGTTGGCGCGGCCGGACAACAGCTGGCGGTGGATCACCAGGCCTGCTTCGATGGTCTTGCCCAGGCCTACTTCGTCGGCCAGCAGAACGCGCGGGGCGATACGGTCGGCCACTTCGCGGGCGATGTGCAGCTGGTGGGCGATGGGTTGGGCGCGCACGCCGCCCAGGCCCCACAGCGACGACAGCATCTGTTTGCTGGTGTGCTGCAGGGTGTTGTAGCGCAGGGAGAACCACGACAGCGGGTCGATCTGGCCGGCGAACAGGCGGTCACTGGCCAGGCGGAACTGGATGAAGTTCGACAGCTGTGTCTCGGGCAGCACATGGGCCTGGTTCTGGGCGTCGATGCCGTGATAGATCAGCAGGCCGTCGATGACCTCGACTTCGCGCACGGTCAGCTTCCAGCCCTCGAAGTGGATGATCTGGTCGCCTGGCGAGAAGCGCACGCGGGTCAGCGGCGCATTGCGTAGCGAGTATTGGCGGGTTTCCCCCGTCGCCGGGTAGAGCACGGTCAACAAGCGACCATCCTCGGCCAGGATGGTCCCAAGTCCGAGCTCTGCTTCGCTGTCGCTGATCCAGCGTTGCCCCGGTTGATACTGCTGCGCCATACTGCCTGAACTCCCGCGATGAAAAAGCCGAGTATGTTAACGGATCGGCTGCGCCAGACCAATGAATGTGAAGAGTCTAGCGCTTTCATCGACGAACACCGTCCCGTCACGAGGGCCAAGCGCCAACATGGCTGCCAAGCACCGCTGGTTGAACCTCTCCCTGGCCATCGGCAGTTTCACGCTGCTGGCCGCCTGTGAACAGAAAACCTTCGAAGTATTGCCGCCGATTCCGGTCGAGCAGCTGGAAGTGCTGGGCGTGCAGACCCCGATCAAGAGCGTGCATTTCCATGACCGCGAGGGCGAAGGCCTGCTGGTGCTGAGCCGGGTCGACGGCCAGGCCAGCGACCCGGATACCGAGGAAGAGGTCGACAAGGTGGTGCTCAAGGCCACGTTGTATGGCCGTGCCGCCAGCGCCGACGTGTTCAAGCCGCGCTGGCAGATCGAGCAGGAAACCACTTGCGCCGGCCTGGACCTGGATGTCGACTTCTATACCGATGTCAGTGACGTCAGCGACCTGAACAAGGACGGTGTCGCCGAAGTGACCGTGGCCAGCCACGCGTTCTGTGGCGGTGGCATCGACCCGCACGATATCGCCATCGAGATGCGCGAAGGCCAGGCGGTGTATAGCATTACCGGCCAGTCGCTGATTACCCCGGCCGGTGAAGAACCTTTCGGCGGCGAGCGCGAAGACAGTGCCTCGCTGAATAACGCCCCGCAGGTGCTGCGCGAGCATATGGACGCGGTCTGGCAGCAGGTCTACAAGCGGCCCTGGAGCGAAACCAGCGCGCCACCGGACGACGACCCTGACGGCGAAGACCAGTAACAGCCCCCGTGCGGCGTTGTGATACGCCGCTCACCTTTGCCCACAGGCGTTCAAGGCGGCGTAGCGCCGGCCGACACAGTGGCTACAGGAGAACATTCCATGCTGCCGCCCATCATTCCGCTCAGCGCCGCCCCGGTGACCTCGCAACAGGATCCGGTCAAGCCGCCGCCAGCCATCCCGCCGGTGGTGCCGACACAACCGGCCGCCGGCGAAGGGGCCATCGACCTCAAGCATCATCGTGACCCCGCGGAGCGCGCCCTGCTGCTGCGTGAAGAGCAACGGCGCCAGCAGCAGCGCAACCAGGGGGACGCCGAGCACGCTGTAGTCGTGCCCGGCGAGGAGCTCAACGCCGACAACACCGTGCCCGTGTCGCCGCTGGGCGAACGCACACGCCAGGGGCTGTTGGTGGACATCGAAGTCTGAAGTTGCACCGGGGTGTTTTGCTGCAAAGCCTAGCCAGCGCTCATGCTTGCCTTCATCATGAGTGCCTCTGCTGTCCGTCGAGCCCGCCATGAGCCAAGACAATCTGATCGACTTCGGCGCTGAACGCGCCAAACGCATCCATGACCTCAAGGACAAGCGCCTGAACGACATGCGCCAGGCCTTCGAGCAGGCCATGCCGCTGGCCTCCGGGAAAAAGAAAAAGCCCAAGGGCAAACCCAAGAAACGCTGAAACTTGATGCAGGTCAACCCTGCACCCGCCTCGCGTGCCCGGCCCCGGGCACCATTGACTCTGGTCAATTTCCCCCCGCCTGCCTTTGGTTACTGTTCATTCATCGGATGACGGCACACCAAGGGAGGGGCCGACATGTTCTTCGACAACGTGGTTATCGCCGGTGTGGTGACGGTCGGGCTGATGTTGGCCTTCTTTGCCGGTCTGGGCATTTTCATCTGGAAGGATTCGAACAAGCGCAAGCAGCGCTGATCCTTCCCGATTCACGAGCACGCAAGGCATTTAGGGCGACTTCGGTCGCCCATTTTTTTTGCCTCGGGTTTTCCCCAGCGGGAGCGGGCAGCTTATCTAGATGATTAGCTAGCTAATTAATCGTCCGCGCTTTATCCTTCCCCCAGTTGTCTATCGTTCTTCTCATACCGTCTCCTCCCGCAAGGTCCGATTCGTGCCCATCACCTTCCAGGCCCTGTTCGCACCCAGCAGCCTCGCGCTCAAGTTCGCCATCAAGACCCTGCTTGGCGGCGGCCTGGCGTTGTGGCTGGCGATGCGCTGGGGCCTGGAGCAGCCGGCCTGGGCGCTGATGACCGCGTTCATCGTCGCCCAGCCGCTGTCGGGGATGGTGATCCAGAAGGGCCTGGCACGGTTGGCCGGCACCCTGGTCGGTACCTTCATGTCGGTGGTGTTCATCGGTGCGTTCGCCCAGACGCCCTGGCTGTTCCTGCTGACGCTGGCGCTGTGGCTGGCCCTGTGTACCGCCGCTTCGACCCAACTGCGCAGTGCCTGGGCCTATGCCTTCGTGCTGGCCGGCTACACCGCGGCGATCATTGCGCTGCCAGCGATCGACCACCCGCTGCAGGTGTTCGACCAGGCGGTGGCGCGTTGTACCGAGATCTGCCTGGGTATCTGTTGCGCCACCGCCACCAGTGCGCTGATCTGGCCGATGCGGGTCGAGCAGCAGCTTGCAGGCCAGGCGCGGCAGGCCTGGCAAAACGGCCTGCAGGCGGCCAGCGCCATGCTGGGCGGTGAGGATGAGGCGCGCAAAGGGCTGCTGGAAAGCCTCGGGCGCATCGTGGCGATCGACGCCCAGCGCGAACATGCCTGGTTCGAGGGCAGCCTGGGCCGCCAGCGGGCCAAGGCGATCCAGGGGCTGAGCCAGAAGCTGATGGTGTTGCTGCGCATCTCGCGCTCGGTGCGCCGGCAGTGGCGCCAGCTCGATGAAACCGAGGCCGGGCACCTGGCGCCATGGCTGGATGAGGTGCGCACGCTGCTGGCCAGCCCCGAGCAGGCCAGCCTGCTGGTGTTGCGCCAACGGGTGTGGGATGCCGCCCAGGACTCGCGGATCAGTTCCGCCGAGCATTACTGCCTGGCGCGCCTGGCGTTGCTGTTGGACTACGCCATGGCGGCCACCCAGGCGCTCGCCGATGTGGAGCAGGGCCGGGCACCCAAAGAGCAGCTGCAAAGCCTGGCGGCGCACCGCGACCTGTCCCTGGCCCTGCTGTTCGGCTCGCGCAGTGCCCTGGCGTTCCTGGTGATGAGCAGTTTCTGGCTGGCCACCGCCTGGCCCTCGGCGCCGGGCGGCCTGGTGCTGACCTGTGTGGTCTGCAGCCTGTTCGCCAGCCGCGAGAACGGCGCGCAGATCGGCCTGAGCTTCTTGCGCGGGATCCTGCTGGCGGTACCCGTGGCGTTCCTGGTCGGGCAGATCCTGCTGCCGCAATGGAGCAGCTTCGCCATGCTCTGCCTGGGCATGGGCGTACCGCTGTTCTTCGGCGCCCTGGGCATGGCTCATCCGCGTACCGGCGCTACCGCCACCTCCTATTGCCTGCACTTCATCGTGCTGGTGGCACCGCTCAATACCATGCATTTCGATGTGGCGAGCATGCTCAACAGTGCCTTGGCCATGCTGATTGGCGTGAGCGCCGCGGTATTGGCATTTCGCCTGGTGGTGCTGCGGCATCCGGCCTGGCTGGGCCGGCGCTTGCGGGCGGCGACCCAGGGCGACCTGGTGCGCCTGACCCGGCGCGACCTGCGCGGTGCCGACAGCTGGTTCGGTGGACGCATGGCCGACCGCCTGATGCAACTGGCCCGGCATGCCAGTGAGTTGCCCCAGACCGAGCACCAGCGTTGGGACGAAGGCCTGCACAGTCTGGATATCGGTGACGAACTGGTGCACCTGCGCATGTGCCTGGCCGTGGCCCAGGCGCCTTTGGCCAACGCCGAGCGCCAATACCTGCAGGCGCTTGAGGCGGTACTGGCGAGCGGCCCGGCGCCGGGCCGTGGCGCGCGCCTGGATGCCGCCAGCGCACAGTTCATCGAAGCCCTGCATGGCCAACCGCCCAGCGATGCGCTGCGCCTGGCCGAGGGCGCGGTAGTGCAGTTGCGCAAGAGCTGGGGCAAATGGTGCCGTTGGCAGGAGGACGCCCATGGGGTTGCGTGAATGGGCGCTGGGTGGCGTGCTGCTCAGCCCGTTTCTGATTTATGTCGTGCTGGCGCTGTTGCTGACCGGGCTGCTGCGCTTTGTGGTGCAGGCCACGCCGCTGGGGCGCTGGATCTGGCACGAAGCGCTGTTCGATACGGCATTGTTCGTTTGTGTCCTGTACCTGGTGGTGCGTTCGCTAGGTCCTCTGTAAGGAGTAAGTCCATGCGTACAGCCGTACGTATCCTGGTCACCTTGTGTGTGGTGATCCTCGCTGTCTTCGCCGGCTTCAAGCTCTGGCAGTACTACATGCTCACCCCCTGGACCCGGGATGCCCGGGTGCGCGCCGATGTGGTGGTGATCGCCCCTGATGTGTCCGGTTGGGTGAGTGCGCTGAAGGTGCACGACAACCAGCAGGTCAAGGCCGGCGACCTGCTGATGACCATCGACCGCGAGCGTTTCCAGGCCGCCTTCGACCAGGCCTCTGCGGTGGTCGAGACCCGCACCCAGCAAGTACGCCTGCGTGAGCGCGAAGCGGCGCGGCGCACCGCGCTGGGGCCGGAGGCGATCAGCGCCGAGCTGCGCGAAAACGCCCAGATCAACGCGGCCGTTGCCCGGGGCGAGCTGCACGAGGCCGAGGCCCAGCTGAAGGTGGCGAAGATCAACCTGGCCCGCAGCGAAGTGCGCGCGCCGCGCAGCGGGCACATCACCAACCTGCGCCTGGCGGAGGGCAACTTCGTCACCACCGGGCAGTCGGTGATGGCGCTGGTGGACGATGCCACGTTCTATATCCAGGCGTACTTCGAAGAAACCAAGCTGCCGCGCATTCGCGTCGGTGATCCGGTCAAGGTGTGGCTGATGGGGGCGGGTGAGGCGATGAACGGGCATGTGCAAAGCATCAGCCGGGGCATCACCGACCGCAACTCGACGCCTGACGGGCAATTGCTGCCGGAGGTGGAGCCGACCTTCAACTGGGTGAGGCTGGCGCAGCGTATCCCGGTGCGGATCCAGCTGGACCAGATCCCCGAGGGGGTGAACCTGAGCGCAGGGATGACCGCGAGCGTGCAGGTGCATGAGGATCAGGTCGAGCGGTAAAAGAATCGGGAGCCATCGCGGGGCAAGTCGCATCGGCGCACCGCCGCTCCCACGCGGTATCTAGTGCGTGGGAGCGGGCTTGCCCCGCGATGGGGCCACTTGCATCAAGGCTGCTGCGCGGTCGCCGCCAGCACGATCTCGCGAATGCACACCTGCTGCGGCTGCTGGTACGCCCAGAGGATCGCGCCCGCCACATCCTCCGCTGCGAGCACCACGCCGCCCATGTCGTTGGCTTTCCATGCCTGATAATCGCGCTTGATGCCTTCATCGGTGGTATGCCCGAGCAGCTCGGTTTCCACCGCGCCCGGGGCAATGGTCACCACCCGCACGTTGTGCGGCGCCAGTTCTTCGCGCAGGTTCTCCGACAGGCCGTGCACGGCAAACTTGCTGCCGACATAGGCTACATGGTTGGGGAAGGTCTTGCGTCCGGCCACTGAGCTGACATTGATCAAGGTGCCGTGGCGACGCTCACGCATGCCGCCGACCAGCGCGTGCACGCCGTTGAGCAGGCCTTTGACGTTGATGTCGAACATGCGCTCCCACTGCTCCGGATCCTGTTCGTGCATTTGCCCCAGCAGCATCACCCCGGCATTGTTCACCAGCGCATCGGCCGGGCCATGCAAGGCTTCGGCCTCGCGTACGGCGGCAACCAGCGCCGCGCGGTCGCGGATATCCACGGCGCGGCACAGGCAGTTGGGCAGCGCCAGCGCCTGCAAGCGCTCCAGGCGCCGGGCGATCAGCAGCAACGGGTGGCCGGCGGCGGCGAACAGGCGGGCAGTGGCGGCGCCGATGCCGGAACTGGCGCCGGTGATGATGATGAGGGGCTTGTGCATGAGGGCCTCCGAGGCATAATCGTTTTCGATGGTCGAAATTCTAGGTAGTGCTGCAAACCTTGAAAAACGGCTTTTTTCTTTGGCTGGCATCGGTTTCAACTATGGATATCCGTCATCTCAAGGCGTTCATCGCGGTGTTCGAGGAGCGCAACATCACCATAGCCGCCCAGCGCCTGTGTGTGGCCCAGCCAACGCTGTCGGTGACCATTCGCCAGCTGGAGGATGACCTGGGGGCCGAGCTGTTCGTACGCCAGGCCCGTGGCGTCGAGGTCACCGAGCAGGCCCGCGCACTGTATGCCCAGGCCGGCCGCATGGTGGCCGAGGCCCTGCGCCTGCGTTTTCGCCAGGGGCGCGAACAGGTGCCACTGACGCTGGGCATCGAGGCGGATATCGCGCCGGCCCAGGTCGAGGCTTGCGTGCGCCTGGCCAACCAGGCGGTGGAGCGGCTGCAACTGACCTTGCTCGAAGGGTGCGCCGGTGATGCGCGGCTGGCCGACGAGCAGCAGCGCTGCGAGGACGAGTTGTTCCTGCCGCTGTGGGAGGAGGCTTTCGTGTTGGTGTCGGCCACCGGCAGCCAACCGGATGGGCGTTGGATCAGTTGCCCACAGCACCCCTCTCACCAACGCCTGATGGCCGCTTATGGCGAAGGTGAGCAGGTGGGGCAGGCCGCTTCGCTGCAACAGGCACTGGCCATGGTGGCTGCAGGCCTGGGCACGGCGTGGCTGCCGCAGTCGTTGGCCGAGCGCCACCCTGGGGTGTACTGGCAGCCAGGCCCCGGGCTGGCGCTGCGCCGGCGGATCGGCCTGTGCCTGACCCGCGAGGCCCTGGCGCTGCCGGCATTGGCCAGTTTGCACCAGGCGCTGGGGGGCGGTTAGAGGAACATGCCACCTGAGACTTCCAGGCGCTGCCCGGTGATCCAGCCATTGCCGTCTTCGAGCAGCAAAGCCACGGCCGCGCCGATGTCGTCGGGCACGCCGACCCGCCCCAAGGCGGTATTGCCGGCGATGAAGTCGTTGACCTGCGGGTTGTCACGCACCACGCCGCCGCCGAAATCGGTCTCGATGGCGCCCGGGGCAAGAATGTTGACGCGAATGCCACGGGCACCCAGCTCCTTGGCCTGGTAGCGGGTCAGTACTTCCATCGCGCCTTTCATCGCCGCATAGGCGGCGTAGCCGGGGAGGGCGAAGCGGGTCAGGCCGGTGGAGATGTTGACGATGCGCCCGCCATCGGCGAGCAGCGGCAGCAAGCGCTGGGTCAGGAAGAACGGGCCCTTGAGCTGGATATTCAGCAACTGGTCGAACTGCGCTTCGCTGGTGTCGCTGAACGGGACGTTCAAGCCGATCCCGGCGTTGTTCACCAGGAAGTCCAGCTGCTGGCTGCCGAATTGCTGCTGCAGGGTGTCGCCCAGGCGCTCGACGAAGGCGGCGAAGCTCGAACTGTCACTCACATCCAGTTGCAGCATGGCGGCGCGTACGCCGGCCGCTTGCAGGGTGGCGGCCACGGCTTGGGCCTCATCTGCCTTGCTGTGGTAAGTGCCGATGATGTCGATGCCGCGGGCGGCCAGGTGTTGGGCAGTGTTGCGGCCCAGGCCGCGGCTGGCGCCAGTGATAAGGGCAATCTTGCGAGTCATGTCGGTTACCTCATGGGCGATGGCTGTTACGGACAGGTTATTGATCGGTCGATGGCTGTTAAATCCAGCGAAACCGGAAATACTGTTCGTCTTTTCAGGACAAATGAGGTGGCGGATGAACAAGCTGGAGCTCTTGCGCACATTCGTCCGGGTCAGCGAGCTGAACAGCTTCACCCTGGCCGGCGACAGTCTGGGGCTGCCGCGTTCGACCGTCTCCGAGCAGGTGCGGGCGTTGGAGCAACTGCTTGGCACGCGCTTGTTCAATCGCACCACGCGCCGGGTGCAGGCCACCCAGGATGGGGTGCTGCTGTACGAGCGCAGCAAGGACCTGCTGTCGGGGATGGACGAGATCGAGAGCCTGTTCCGCGCCGACGACGCCGAGCTTGCCGGCTGCCTGCGCATCGACTTGCCGACCATGATGGCGCGGCGGGTCATCGTGCCGGCATTGCCACAGTTCCTCGAGCGTTTTCCACGGCTTGAAGTGGAGATCAGTTGTACCGACCGCCAGGTGGACCTGCTGCGCGAGGGCTTTGATTGCGTGATGCGCATCGGTGCCCTGAGCGACCTGGACGTGGTCGCCCGGCCGGTGGGGCACTTGAGCATGCGCAACTGCGCCAGCCCCGCCTACCTCGAACGCCACGGCGTGCCGCGCAGGCTCGAAGACCTGGCGGGGCACCGGCTGGTCCACTACGTGCGCAACCTTGGGGCGCGCAGCCAGGGCTTCGAGTACCTGCACGGCGGTGAGCTGCGCTTCCAGGCCATGGCCGGGCTGGTGACGGTCAACAACGCCGAGGCCTATTCCGCCGCCTGCCTGGCGGGCCTCGGGCTGATCCAGGTACCGGCGGTGGGTGTTGCCGAGCACCTGCAGCGTGGTGAGCTGGTCGCGCTGCTCGAGCAGTGGCAGGCCCCGGCCATGCCGGTGTCGTTGTTGTATGCGCGGCAGCGCCATGTGCCGCGGCGGGTCCAGGCGTTCATGAACTGGCTGGCGGCGTTGCTGGCGTCGCAGGTCGACTCGCCGCCGGGCTGAAAAACCCTGGCAATTGCGGTAGGCTTGCATCCGCGCGTTGCCCGTCAGAGGCAGCCGCTCCCGCCCGGCGTGCGTCACTTCCGAATTTTTTGTGAGGTTACGTCATGGCCATCAGTTCCCAGGACATCTGCAACGCCGCCGACCAGCTCAAGGGCTTCGTCGGCTTCCACGGTAAGCGCGGCACCCATATCGTGCGTTTCTCTGAAGACGCCTTCGGCATGGACGTGGCCGACGACAGCATCACACCCTGCAGCGAGTTCGTCTGGCGGCCCGAAGCCGAGCAGCGCATGGCCTTGTGCCGCGAGCGCCTGGCGTTGCTGCTCGAGCAACATGTGGATGACCGGCTGAATATCTGCGAGCCGCTGCGCCTGTACCTGCGGCGCACCGACCTGCCGGAAATCGTTGCCGATCGCCGTCTGCGCTGAGCCCGCCTCAGCCGGCACCGTGGCGCTGCTCATGCCCTGCCAGCAGCGCCTCGAAGCCTTCACGGTCCACCGGGCGGCTCAGGTAGTAGCCTTGCACCTCATGGCAGTGTTCCTTGCCCAGCGCCTTGAGCTGCTGTTCGGTTTCCACGCCTTCGGCGGTGACGGTCAGGCCCATGGCCTTGCCCAGGTTGATGATCGCCTGGACCACGGCGCGGTCATTGCCGCTGTGGTTGTTCAGGCCGGCGATGAAGCGTTTGTCGATCTTGATGCTGTCGAAGGGATAGGTGCGCAGGTAGCCCAGCGATGAGTAGCCGGTGCCGAAGTCGTCCATGTTCAGGCGTACGCCCAGCTCCTTGAGGGCGAGCATGGTGCCCAGGGCGCCTTCGATGTCGTTGAGCATGACGTTCTCGGTGATCTCCAGCTCCAGGCGCTGGGCCGGGAAACCGGTTTCCAGCAGGGCTTCGCGCACATCGGCCACCACGTCACTGCGGGAGAACTGTGCCGGGGACAGGTTGACCGACACCAGCAGTTCGTCGGGCCAGTCGCGGGCGGCTCTGCAGGCTTCGCCAAGCACCCAGCGGCCAAGCGGGACGATCAGGTCGCTCTGTTCGGCCAAGGGGATGAAGGTGTCGGGGCCGAGCAGGCCTTCCTGGGGATGCTGCCAGCGCAGCAGCGCCTCGACCGAGACGATGCGCAGGTCATCCAGGCGATAGCGTGGCTGGTAGTGCAGCACGAATTCGTGCTGTTTGATGGCGCGGCGCAGGTCGTTCTCCAGCTGGCGCCGGTACTGGATCTGCTGGTTCATTTCTGGCGAGAAGTAGCGCCAGGTGTTCTTGCCGTCGGCCTTGGCCTGGTACAGGGCGATGTCGGCGCAACGGATCAGCTCGCCGGCATCGAAGCCCTGGGTGCGCGTCTGGGCGACGCCCAGGCTGGCGCCGATGTGCAAGGGCTGCTCGTCGAACAGGATCGGCTGCTGCAGGCGCTCGATCAGGCGCGCGCAGAAACGGTCGATTTCGTTGCGGTTGTCCAGGCCATGCAGCACCAGGACGAACTCGTCACCGCCCAGGCGGGCCACCAGGTCGACGTCGCGGGTGGCATCGCGCAAGCGCGCGGCGACCTCCTGCAGTACCGCATCACCGGCGGTATGACCGAGGGAGTCGTTGATCAGCTTGAAACTGTCCAGGTCGAGCAACAGCAGGGTCAGCGGCGGGCTGTCGTTGCCATGCAGCAGGGCCTGCTCCAGGTGACGCGAGAGTTTGTTG
Organism: Pseudomonas sp. zfem004; assembly: GCF_032621715.1. Lineage (NCBI taxonomy): Bacteria > Pseudomonadati > Pseudomonadota > Gammaproteobacteria > Pseudomonadales > Pseudomonadaceae > Pseudomonas > Pseudomonas sp. zfem004. The sequence continues at coordinate 127,119 of NZ_JAVYJF010000005.1, forward strand.
CGGTTGGCCAGGCCGGTGAGGGCGTCATGCATCGACAGGTGCTGGATGCGTGCATGGGCGGCGACTTCGTCGGTGATGTCGCTGGCGGTGCCGCGAAAACCGGCGAGGCGGCCGTCGAACAGGATCGACCGTGCCGAGATCCGGCAATAGCGGCTTTGCCCGTTGTGGTCCTGATAGACGCAACGCAGGCTGGCCATCTGCTGCGGGTCGCTGTCGGTCTGGGTGTCGAGCCAGGGCAGCAGGGGGGTGGTATCGCAGGACAGCAGTTGGTTGAGGGGCTGGCCGAGCCAGTCTTCGATGCAGTAGCCGGTGACATTGACGAAGCGTTGTGACAGATAAGTCAGGCGGTGATGTCGGTCGGTTTCCCAGATCCAGTCGGATGCCGCTTCGGCGACGGCGCGAAAGCGTTGTTCGCTGGCTTCCAGTGCCTGGTTGCTCTGTTGCAGGCGCAGCAGGCTCTGGTCGATGGCTTGGGAGCTGTGCAAGGCATGGCGGAACAGGTACAGCAGCACCAGGCCCATCACCAGCAGCACGCCCAGCAGCGGTGGCAGGACGGCCCAGAGCAACTGGCGACCGGGTTGCGGGCTGTTCCAGGCCAGGTGATAGCCGGTGTCGCCCAGGTCGATGTGCGGTTGCGGACGGGCATCTGCGACATTTTTCTCCAGGCGCATGCCGGCCAGGCCGGCGCCCTCGCCAAGCTGGGTGAGCTTGGCTTCGGTCAACTGGTCGATGAACAGCATCACCGGAGCCTGGCGGACTTCGCCTTCGAGTACGTCCTTGTCTGGGCGTACTGCGGCGGCGCTGAGCACCGCCGGCCAGCCGTTGAAACGCACGAATTGGGTGATTTGTTCGCGGGCCGGCGCTGCGTTGCGCGCTTGCGCGAGGATCGGTGCGAGCGGCGCATCCAGATAAGCAGTGGCGGGTGAGTCGGTGGGCTTGCCCTTGAACAGGGCGTAGGTGGTGCCGCCATCCTCGACCACGAACACGCCTTCGTAGCCGCTGGCGCTGTATAGCGATTCACCGACGTTCTTCTCTTCATAGGCCCATTGCCAGTCGACTTTGCCGGCCAGGTGCTCGTAGGCGGCATCCCACACCGCGTAACTGGAGAGGAACTGGCGTGAGGCCAGCAGCCGTTGCTCCAGTGCCTGGGTGGCGTGGAAGCTGCTGCGCTCCTGCTCCTGGCGGTCCAGGGTGGCGGCAATGTTGAACAGGGCGCCAAGGGCTATCAGGCAGGCGAGGCCAAACAGGGCGCAGAAACCGCCGACCAGGCGGCGAACCTGCAGATGAGAGGTGAGGCGGGTGGCAGAGCGGTCGACATTCCTGTCCATGCGGGTGCGGCTCCTTGAACTGCAGCCTTCCGCCCAAGGGCTGGAGGAAGGTTCAGTCAGGATAGGCCAGCCTGAGTGGCGTGACCTCGCCGCGGGCGAAATTGACCTGGTTGCGGCCCTGATGCTTGGCGGCGTAAAGCGCTTGGTCGGCCTCCTGCAGCCAGTGCTCGGGCGTATGCAGGCCTGGTTGGAAGGCCGACAGGCCGATGCTCAGGCTGATGCGCAGGTCTGGGAGCTGCGGGTTGCGGTAGGCCGCGACCTGTTCGCGTAGGCGTTCCATGGTCAGGCAGGCCTGGGCCTGCTGAGCGCCGGGGAGGATCACGCAGAACTCGTCGCCACCGTAGCGGCCGGCCTGGTCGTCGTCGCGCAGGTTGCGCTTGAGCGCCTGGCTGAGCTGGCGCAGCACGCAGTCGCCGACGACGTGGCCATAGGTGTCGTTGATGGCCTTGAAGTGGTCGATGTCGATGAGGGCAATCACGGCAGGCAACTGTTGCTGCTGGCAGGCCTGGAACCTGAGCAGCAGCAGGTCTTTCCATGAGCCGTGGTTGAGCAGGCCGGTAAGGCTGTCGGTGCGGCTCAGGGCGCTGAGCCGGCGCTTGTGCTCGGCCAGCTTGATCGCCAGTTGGTAGCAGACCCAGCCCAATGCCAGCGGATAGAGGGTGAGCATCGGCAGGCAGGCCAGGACCTGCAAGGGTGTGGTCTGCGTCTGCAGGCCGGTGCCGAGCAGGGCGCTGGCCAGCAGCATGCCGCCGGCCTGGGCCAGCAGGCCGCGCAGCAGCATGCGCATGCCCCCGGCGGCGACGTTGTTCATTGTCATCATCGACAGGATGGTGACGGTGGGCAGTGGGTTGAACTGCATGGTTGCGGCCCAGAAACCACCCATCATCGAGTCGAGCACAAGGTTGCGCTGTTCGGCCTGGTAGGGGGTGGCCGAGCGACGTGCCCACTGGTACGCCAAGTGCGGCCAGGCGATGCCGTTGAACAGCAGCAAAGCCCAGACCCAATGCGGTAGCTGCAACGGCGCAACGGCGGCCATGACGCTGAACAGGCCGATGCCAAGACCGATGATGCGCGGCAGGTAGATGCGCCTGACGAAAGAAAGTCCCTTACCGCTACGGTTGTCGATCATGGTTGCCGTTCTTCTGAGGTGCGCCGTTTATCGCATAAGTTGTATGAATATTGTTGAACAATCATTCATGGGCTAAGAATGGCCTTGCAAGCCAATTCACGGTTGATGCGACCCCCGTGGAGTAACATGAAGGCTTTCTTGCTGCTCGGAGTGTTCCTGCTCATGGCACCCATGGCTTCATCGGCTGGCGAGCCGGCACCGCACCGGGACGGGCGCTTTCATAACCAGGCCGAACTGCCCCAGGACGGTGTGTGGAAGAAACTGCGTATCGGGTTCAAGTACCTGTTGCTGCGCAAACCGCCCGAGACTCGCCCGGCCACTGCCCCAGGCCTGCAGCCCATGACCCGCCAGCAGGTGCTCGATGCACCGGACCACAGCCTGTGGCGGCTGGGCCACTCCACGGTGTTGCTCAAGCTGCGCGGGCG